>CAKUSF010000138.1 GCA_934678915.1 uncultured Bacteroidales bacterium | reverse complement strand
GAGTACATCATCATGGACGAGGGCTGGGCACAGAGAGCCAAGGCGAACCTCTTCCTGATCAACCCTGACATCAATCTTGAGGAACTCGTGGCCTACGCCAATGGCAAGAATGTAGGTATCATCCTCTGGGCCAGCTACAACAGCATCGTGAAGAACCCGGAGAAAGCTATGAGCCACTACTCCAAGATGGGATTCAAGGGTTTCAAGATCGACTTCATCAACAGGGACGACCAGCAGGGGGTGATGTTCTGCGAAAGGATGGCGAAGATCGCTGCCGAGAATCACCTGCTGATCGACTTCCACGGAGTCTATAAACCAGCGGGAATCCAAAGGACTTACCCGAATGTTCTCAATTTCGAGGGAGTTGCCGGACTGGAGCAGCTTAAATGGAGCCCGGAGGGCTATGATGAAGTGACCTACGATGTGACAATTCCTTTCGTTAGGATGGTAGCCGGGCCAATGGACTACACCCAAGGAGCGATGCGCAACGCAGCTAAAGGAAACTATCATCCGATTGGATCAGAGGCGATGAGCCAAGGAACTCGCTGCCGTCAGCTTGCTGAATATGCTATCTTCGAGGCCCCGCTCACCATGCTCTGCGACTCCCCGTCCAACTACATGGCCGAACCAGAATGCACAGAATTCATCGCAGGCTTCCCAACTGTCTGGGACGAGACAGTCCCGCTTTGCGGAGAAATTGGTGAATATGTTGCCGTGGCTCGCAGAAATGGTGACACATGGTACATCGGAGCACTGACAAATTGGGACGCCCGTGATCTCTATCTTGACCTAAGCTTCATCGGAGGCGGGAATATGACCGTCTTTCAGGACGGAATCAATGCCGACAGAGCAGCCAGAGACTATAAGAAAACTTCAGCAGTGATCCCAGCTGACGGGATTGTCAAAATCCACATGGCCCCAGGTGGAGGTTGGGTGGCTAAAGTTACTAGATAATTTAGTGTTTGGATTATGAGAAGAGTATTATTGTTGTTCATGCTAGTCGCAATGGCGGTGACGCTATTCGGGACCGATGCTTATGCCAAAGTGGAGAAAGCCAGCGTGATGTCTTTCAACATCAGGATCCAGTTCCCTGCAGACACAGGCAAATTCAATTGGGAAAGCCGCAAGGAAGGATGTGTTAAGGTCATCAAGAAATACCATCCTGACATTCTCGGACTTCAGGAAGCAACCACTGGCCAGAAAGATTTCATGTTGAAATCCCTGACAAAGTACATCATGATTGACGGCACCGCAAAGCCAGGCACCATAAACAAGATGTCTGAGTTCAGTTTTAACCCTATCTTCTTCCGCGCAGACAGGTTCGAACTTTTGGACTACGGTACATTCTGGTTGAACGAGGATCAGACTCCGGAGAAGAAAGGATGGGATGCTGAATATGTCAGGAGCACCAATTGGGTAAAACTTCGTTTCCGCAAATCAGGGCAGATAGTGTTCTACTTCAACACCCACTTTGACAACACTGGAACCAAGGCCTGTCATGAAAGTTCAGTTCTGATGGTAGAGAAAATCAAGGAGATTGCTGGAGACATGGCTGTGGTGTTCATGAGCGGGGATCTCAACACAACCAGCGAAAATAAAGCACTGAAGCCTTTGGCTGCCTACATGAAAGAATCTGCCAAGACTGTCAAGAAAGCTGACAAAACTCCTTCCTTCAATGATTTCGGACGAAAGGGCAGCAAACCTGTCATGATAGACCACATCTTCTACCGCAACGCGCAGGCGAACACTTTTAAGGTTGTCAGTGAGGATAAGTACGGAATAAAGTACATTTCAGATCATTATCCTGTTGTCTCTGAATTTTCCGTCATTATTCCTAAGAACTAGGAATATTTTCAATCTACAAAGTTCTGAAAATCATGGCAATCCGCATTAAAACTCGAAAAACGGAATCCAACCTTTTCTGTTGCAGTAAATGGTGGGGCAATCCTGACCTGCCGCCTCAGGCGGAGTACCCGATGATGAATGTAACGGATGAGGACGGAATGGATTATGAATATCCTCTCACATTCATCTGTCAGATTGACTGCGCAGACATTGCGCCATTCGACAAAGACGGACTTCTTCCGCACGAAGGGATGCTTTACTTCTTCGCTGCCATAGATGATTTCATAGGCTATGAATCTCCAGAGCATTTTCCACTTGGACGTTGGCCCAAAAAAGCCGTCAAGGTAAAGTATGCAAAGCAGATAAACATGGAGACTTTCAATTCGTGCATCCTTGTGGACGATGAGGAGCAGGAATTGGCTGAGCCTGCAATGGCCATAGATTTTTCTGAGTGCGAAGACAATGATGATGGTTTCAAAATGCTTGGCCGACCGTACTTCGAGGAGCTCAGTGAAACGTTTCCGGATGCAGTCAACCTTCTCCAACTCGATGAGAATGATGAACTTGAGATGCGTTTCTACGACTCCGGAATGTTTAACATCTTGATGAGCAAAGCCGATCTCGATTTCCAAAACTGGAATCACGCCTTCGGCTTCCTGCATTCACTGTAAGGCAAACCAATTTCTGTAAGGTAATCCGGTCGCTGATATAGGCCCGTCCGGTCGCTGAGCCTGTCGAAGCGTACAGGATGTGGCATCATCAGTCTCAGCAGTCAACCACAGTAGAGGAGTTCAGAGGTATTCCCCTTCCCGAATTTTTCACGTAACAAAAATTGCGGGAAGGGGAATACCTCTGAGCTTACCTAAGCAACCACAGACTCAACGAGCTACATTGCGAATCTTTGGTAAACTTTGAAGCGGGTGGTGAGGGTATCCTCTGGAATGGAAATGCCGGGCTTGAATATTTCAAAGCCGCCATCCTTGGAAGTCGGGGACCAATTACCGACAATCTCACCATCAAGAGCGATGATGGGATGGAATATTCCGTTGTTACTATGAGCCTTATGCGAATGCTTAGGAGGAAGGACGACATCACGGCTCTTGTAGCCAATGAGATATTCATCATACGGTGCAATCAGATGAACTGTTCCTGAGCGGAAACCTCTGGAGCGGCAGGATTTGTGAATATAGAACTTCCGACCTTTCCAAGTTTCTTCAACCAGTTCGTTTCCAATGATTTCAATCGCCTTCTGGCAGTCGCTGACATTCAAGCCTGACCACCAAAGGAAGTCCTCGAAAGTGGCCGGAGCGTGGCTTCGGAAATATTTCCGCGCAAGCATTCCCAATGCATCCTCCTCAGACATATTCAAAGGCATCTTGATTTTTTCCCTGACAAGGGAGTAGGTACTTTTCATCGGGTGAAGGTCTCCACTACAAAGAAGCCCCGAAAGTTCTGCTAGACGAATATGATAGGACAGCCGATGGTCGTCCATCGTGATTCCACGTTCGGCAAGAGCTGCGGCAAAATCCGTCTTCTGAACACTTCTCTTGACGCTTAATGTTTCCTCGAATATTCCCGAAATCCTCTCCTGCTCTTCCTCTGGAATAAAGATCCTGTTGGCCGTCATCCAGCCTCGGAGCCCAGAAATCGCTTTCGCGCGACAAAGGCTAAGGATCCAGCCAAGATCCTCTCCTGCAACAAGTTGCCAAGTGCATCGCAGCAGATGAGTGCGAATGATACGCCCCTCGTTGAATGCCTTTTCGAACGCTTTGAGGGACGGTCTCATGGTGCGCATAGCCACCGCCCAACGCACCATCCGATACTCCTGTCCCTGCATCGCCCCGAACCACGAGACTACCTCCTCCGGTCTCGTGAACTGAGGACAAACCAACTGCTGATTCAAAAGTCTTGCGGTGACAGGATTCATTGCTGAACGATTTTACCGCAAAGATAAGTCTTGACAACCTGAAATCCAATCTTCCGTGCGTGAATAGCCCCTATCCTACTCACGAGCTCGATTCAATTTCCCTCTCGTGCGCAAGACCAAAGGTCTCACGCACCGAATGTCTAACAGGTGGCTTTCGTGCGTAGAAACAGACTTTTGGCGCACCGACATTACAAATTAAAGCACCTCCGAGGCCTCCAGCACTGTGACGGGACTGCAACTTGTTCATTTTCTGCTTGGAGTATATGGTAAAAAACTGTAACTTTACAGCCGAAAACAGTTTTGGTTTATGGAAAAGTGTATCATTGCGGCAGTTGCGGACAACGGGGCTATCGGGAAAGACAATGACCTGCTCTGGCATATTGCCGAAGACATGAAGTATTTCAGGCGGACGACCACCGGAAACCCTGTGGTGATGGGTTACAAGACATTTCTTTCGATAGGCAGACCGCTTCCCAAAAGGACGAACATCGTGATTTCTTCGCGGACATGGAATGATGTACCAGAGGGTATAATTGTGGCTTGCAACCTTGAGGAAGCATATTCATTGGCGGAAAGAGCTGCCGGAGCGGATGAGAGCGATGCAGTGGCAGGGAGAATATTCATCATGGGTGGCGGAGAGACTTACCGCAAGGCGCTTCCTACGGTGGACAAGCTTTACATAACTCACGTTCACACAACGATTAAGGAGGCAGATACTTTCTTCCCTGTGATCGATCCTAAGATTTGGGAGGTGGAGTCCTCTACTCCAGTCGCCACGGATCCTGAAACTGGTTATACTTACGAATTTAAAGTTTATAGAAGACGATTTTAGGTCACATCGATGGTTGGTGAGCCATGTCGAACCACAAGCACGGTGCTTCGACAGGCTCAGCGACCGATCTCGCTACGAACAATATGAGTGGCCGCAGAGCTTACCGAAGCACCCGAAACAGAAAAAAACCGGCATTCCCCAAAAGGCCGTGTACAAATAAAACGAACTTATTGAATATGTCAAACAGAGAGAACTTCGGCAGTCGCGCTGCCGTCATCATGGCCTTTGCTGGATCCGCAATAGGACTCGGCAACATCTGGAGATTCCCCTACATGGTCGGGGAATATGGAGGCGCAGCCTTCATCCTAATCTACATCGTCTGCTCCTTTGTCCTATCCCTGCCGATTCTCTTTTCAGAGTCTGTGATCGGACGAAAAACCCATCTCAGCACCTTCGGGGCCATGAATGCTCTCGCACCGCATTCCAAGTGGAAGTGGCTCGGCCTGCTGACTGTCATCACCCCGCTGATCATCGT
>CAKUSF010000137.1 GCA_934678915.1 uncultured Bacteroidales bacterium | reverse complement strand
GCCAAGCGGGCGCGTGTATTGAGACAAGCCTGCTGAAATCATGACCAAAAATGAAATTGTTAACTTAACACCCTAATAATTATTCTAACCCCAAATACTGTCTTTTTTAAAGGTATCTTGACAACTCCGCCCGAAACTGGCTTATACCCTGATACTTCGCCATAGTAGCGCTGGATGGAAGGCATTTCTTTGTCTTCATAACCAGTCGAAGTAGATTTTACAGTCGCTGCACCGGAGGTTATCCCACTTAGATAATCCGTACCATAAACAAATGAATTGGACAGTTTGGAAGACTCCGAAGCATTTGTTTGAAAAGGTTTTGCGTATCCGGAGAAGGTGTTTTCTCCATACTGGCCACAATACAAGGTTGTTTTGCCGCCCTTTACCAAAGTACATTCGAACTTATAGGTGTATCCACTTAAAAGATTGATGGACATATCCTCCTTGTTGTCAAAAATCCCATAGGCATAATGCGTGTTTGACTTGCCATCACGGGATGGATCATAATAAACGTTAATGCCGTAGAGGTCATCTGTACTGGCAGACTTGGTCTGAACCTCACCTGCCGTCCCAAGATGCACCGTGATATATTCTGGCTCGCTGTCTTTGATGTTTTGTAGATTCTGACAAGACATATAGCAAAGTGATGTCAGAACAATGGATGTAATCAGGAATATTTTATTCATACTTGACCGCTATTTAATGGTTATTACTTCATCATCATTGCCAAGATCTACATCGGAAGAGCCAACGCCTTCAGGATATTCCGACTGATATTCGGTAAAGGAGGCACAGTTCAAGCCATACCGTTTTCCTGCAAGATACTCTCTGGAAGGAATTTTTGTGCAGACGTATTTCCGTCCGGTGCTTTCGGTGACGGTGACTGTAATGGTGACTCCGTTCAGATTAACGGGAGCCAACATGACGTAGAGTGGCAAGACCCCATCCGATGATAAGGAGAGGTTGTCCAAAGCCAAAGAAATTGATGACGACTTCTTAGTGCCGACAATAGCCGGTGTCTGAGCAAACAGATTGAAATACCCTTCTGTTGTGAATAGATTGCTCTCCACGGAAAGCGTCAGGTTAGTGTAAACCCCTGCGGGAAGAGTACAATTCACATTTAGAATGACATTCAAGATGTTGTAATTGAACGTGAGGGTCCCATCGTTGTTCGAGTCACCTTTGGCTGCCAAATAGAATCTTGCGCTCTTGATAGGATTCGAAGCGTTGTATTGCTTCTGTCCATCGAATGAAACGGGGACGAATCTAGGATCAAGATAAAACCGACCGACTAGCGGGAAATAACTGTAATATGATGACGACTCCTTCAGCGCCCATCCTCCACCATCAAACGATGCTGAGTTTGTGCCCACCCCTTTGGCCATTGAAAAGAACACTTGACTGCCCTGATTCGGGAAGATGCCGACAGTGTCGTTGACTTCCCACATGAAACTGAGCGGACTCGTGCTGAGATTGATAGCGGATTTGGTGTCCGCCTCATCGTCAGGATAGAACGGAATGTCAGGAACATTGAACTCTACCCTTTGATAAGATGACGCGTCTTTGAAATCCTCCACCTTGCAAGAGATGATAGCAAGGCAGAGGCATACTAATGTAAGAGTTTTCCTTTTCATGTTGAGAAGTTTAATCGTCACCACCGTCACCTATTGGATCGACTGTAGCGCCAGTGGAGCCACATAGGATAGAATTCAGACATGTAGAAATGGTTTCTACACAAGGTGCGACATAATGTTCACCCCCCCCTATGATTTATAACTTGTTCTATCATAATATCTTGTTAATTTATATATATATTTATTTTGGTATCACTTGCCCGATAGCAATTTGCTATTGTTTGCAGCTAAACAAGAAATATTCAAGCTGATCCGGTGTGACACCACTCATTTTGTTAGCGATCTCTGTCATGCGGTTTACATAAGAGGTGTACCTTTCGAAACGTCCGGCACGTTTGCAGGTTACATTCTCAAATTCGGAAAAGGTTCTCAAGCTTTTCATGACTTTGGAATCCAGAATCAAAGCGCGATTGCCATCCACTTTGTACTCAAAGAAATACAGCATCTTGCTAAGAATGGATAATCCGATGCCTTTTGGGGCCATCATGGCATTAAACATAGGCTCGGTCAGATTCCTGTCATTATCCTCCACTGCTATTTCAAGAACGCTCTTGACCACATTCCGATGGCCCTCATCTGAGTTTCTACAGCCATTCGGAAAACCCCACAATAGCGCAAGGATGGCCTTGCGTGCGTTGTCTTTCTCTTCGGAAACTTCTTTTCTCGAAATCTGACACTTCCCATCAGCATCTTTTCTACATCCATCAAGAACCTCTTTAAGGATTGGATAGTCAGGAAAGAGCTTTTCCCACTTCTTAGGATATAACTTGACCAGCACTGTCTGGTTCACGACATCCAGAGATTGGATACATTTCTCAAACGAATAAATACCTTCCATAATATCTGGTTTTATATTAATTTTAGTCGTTTCCGTGTGGCAACAAAAAAAAGTTGCCGCGTACTAAATCGTCTTACCGCGCAAATATATTCAAAGAATATCAATTCATTTGGTCCAAATCTGGTCCAAATTTGGTTCATATTTGGTCCATTTAACATGTGGGGTTCAAATAGCTCCGTTTTCGGGGGCAGAAAGGCGATTCCGGCACCCGAAACTGGCTATTTATGATGGTCGGGGTGCGGAATATGGTGATTTGCACCCCACGATGTCAACGGAATGGGTTTCGGGTGCAAGAGACGGGTATTTGCACCCGGTGAGGTAGAGAAGCGGAGCATTAAAGACCACATGGGCGGACGGGATTGGAATGTATTCGAAAATATTCATTATCTTTGCCTTGCTAACATTGATGCGCAGGAGCATCTCATTGCGGATTCAAGATTCAGCACCAAACATTAACTGACTAAGGGGCTATGGAGGAGAAAAGGATTCGGTACCCGATCGGGATTCAGACGTTCAGGAATATTGTCGAGGGAGGGTATCTCTACATCGACAAGACGGGGTTCGTGCACGACTTGGCGACAAACTATTCGTACGTGTTTCTCAGCAGGCCGCGGAGGTTCGGGAAGTCACTGCTGTCATCCACGATTCACAGCTACTTCGCTGGAGAGAAGGAGTTGTTCGATGGGCTGAAGGCTGGGGAAATGAAGAAAGAGTGGACTAAGCATCCGGTGTTCCACTTTGACATGTCCACGGCTAAGCATTGCAACGAGGAGAAGTTAGTCAGCGAACTGAATATCAAGCTTTTGGAATATGAGCGTCTTTACGGCAAAGTGGACGCGGAAACGGAAATAAACCAACGTTTTGAAGGGCTGATTCGTAGGGCAGTCGAGAAGACGGGCGAAAAGGCGGTCATAATCATTGATGAATATGATGCCCCACTGCCTGACGTGATGAACGACCAGCAGAGGCTAGTACCGATGCGCCAGATAATGAGAAACTTTTATAGTCCGATCAAGAGTCTAGACCCGTACCTTAGGTTCGTGTTCATCACGGGGATTACCAAGTTTGCTCAATTAAGCATATTCAGTGAATTAAACAATCTGATGAACATCTCAATGCTGCCGAAATATTCCGCAATCTGCGGAATCTCAAATAGTGAGATTGACAACAAAATGCGCGAGCCGGTGCAGATTTTGGGCAACAGATTGAGCATTTCGTTTGAGGAAGCGCGCAAGCTCTTGAAAGACAACTATGATGGCTATCATTTCAGCGAGGAGTCGGAGGACATCTATAATCCGTTCAGTCTGATGAAAGCACTCGCTGCTCAAAAGATCGGAAGTTACTGGTTTGAAAGTGGAACTCCGACATTCCTTCTTGAAAGATTGAGAAACTCAGGCTTTGACGAGACCACCCTTGACAGCATGCCGATGATTCCCGAATCGGACTTCGATGTCTCACCTGAAATCAGTGACAATGCACTTCCAATGCTCTATCAGACTGGTTATCTGACCATTAAGGAATATGATCGCGACCTGCATCTTTACACTCTGGGCTACCCGAACAAGGAGGTCAAGATTGGTTTCACGCAAGGGTTGTTGGCCCAGTACAGGAACCGTGAGATGACCGGCAGTGGGTTTGTGGCTCAGTTCTTCGCTGCCATGTACCACCACGACATCGACAAAGCCTTGAATCTCATGCAGTCCTACCTTGCCGGAATCCCTTACGATCTAGAGAACAAGTCCGAGAAGCATTTCCAGACGATCATCTACCTGATCTTCTCGCTGCTTGGGTACTACACCCAGGCCGAGGTCAAGTCCGCAATCGGGCGGGCGGACGCTGTGTGCTGGACCAAGGACAGGGTCTATGTCTTTGAGTTCAAGGTGGACGGGTCAGCGGAGGAGGCTTTGAGGCAGATTGATGAGAAAGGGTATATGATTCCGTACAAGTTTGAGGGTTCGGAAAATCATGAAGCCTTATCAGGCACGAAACTGGGCGCTTCGACAAGCTCAGCGACCGGTCGTAACACTTCGACAGGCTCAGCGACCTCAAAGGCTTCGATGGCTTCGGGCGCTTCGACAAGCTCAGCGTCCGGAAGAAGACTCGTCAAGGTCGGAGTCAACATCTCCACCAAGACTCGCACGATTGAGTCGTGGAAGATCTCAACTGAATAACAAGAGTTACGGCAATCACGGAGAAGCACAGTCTTCCGTGAGTATAAAGGGCTTTCTCACTCACAAGCTGATGAAAATCACAATCCCGTGCGCGGAACCTACGATTCGACGCACGGGATTTTGTTTATCGTGTTGACAAGGTCACTTATCATCATGTCAACGAATAGTCCTCGGCAGGAGCAGGCACTATAGGACGTCTATCTGCCTGACAAGGTTTTACTTAACCGTCACTGAAATGACATAGTCCTCTGCAGGCAGATCGGTAGGGAGGGTGATGAAGAGTTTCTCTCCTACCTTCTTCATCGCAAGGGCTGAACCGTCTGCCAATGCGGTCACGGACTTAATCTTGGCCTTCTTGGCAATCGGAATCTCAAGGACAGCACCTGGGTTCTGGAGAACATGAAGATAGAACGTCTTGCCACCGGCCAGAGGGGCGGTTGTGACACCCCACTCCTGTTCGGAGATAGGGCCGGGACCGCAGCCTTTTATGGACTCGGA
>CAKUSF010000136.1 GCA_934678915.1 uncultured Bacteroidales bacterium | reverse complement strand
TAGTCATTTTATCCGGAATATAAATGCGAGACGGTCATAATCGACAGGACGTTTTGAGTGTTTTGCTACACTTTCATCGAACTTTTGTTCCGGACTCAGGGAGCATTCTCATCAGGATAGTGTTCCAGGTTGTAAAATGGCGGAGCGAGTTAGCGTTTAGACACCAGCTGGCGATGAGATTATATGCCGATTACGCACCAGTGTGCAAGAAGTGGATTTGCGCACCATTGATATAATTCTGTTTCCTCTCCAGCCCCAAATCAAATGTCTTGGCCTAAGTTGTACTGTTATCGGCATAAAGAAGTGTAGTGATTCTATTATATATTCCATCATCAACATTTCCACAACTGTCGGTTGTAAATTCGGTTTTCTTTTGTACATTTGTAGGTGAAAACGTTTGTGTTATGATGCTATTTGATGAGATAACCAATGACGGCCGTTTGTGGTCTGTCCGTTATGAAGGGGAGGAAGAAAATGCCTTGTTCAGTTCGTTTGCTCAGTGGAATGATGTAGAGTGGCTCCGTGCGTTCTTTTACGAGAACAAAGATGACTTGGAGTCGTATTTCAAGGTAACGGATGTGAACAAGGCCATCTATGACACAATCGAAGACAGCGACAAATTACAGTGCCTTATTCTTGATCTGAGTCCGGATGCGGATTTGGAAAAGTTGTTCCGGCCTTTGGATAATCGTCAGACTGCTGCTTTGATGCTGGATAAGGAAAAGGCCCGGCTCAAGGACGATGGTGGCCATCCCTCTTGGTTAAGGCTATATGCCATTCGTTTGGAGAAAGGAGCCTTTATTGTGACTGGTGGTGCCATTAAACTAACGGCTACAATGGCCGAACGTGAGCATACACTTTTAGAACTGGCGAAGATGGAGAAGGTGCGTAACTTTTTGCTGGATGAAGGCATCGTGGACAAAGAAAGTTTCATCGACTATCAAGATTCACAATAGTTTTTATCATTATGTATATTATTATGGGAACCGCAGTTGAAAGATTGAGAGCGTATCAAGCCCCGACGCCTTCAAGGTGGCGGGAAGAGGCGGAGTGGCGTCGCGCAAACCGCGCATGGCTACGCCGTTCGCAAGCTGTGGCCATGAAGATGCTTGACAAGATGGAAGAGATGAGATGGACACAGGCACAGGTAGCGGACAAACTTGGATGCAGTCAGCAATATGTGTCCCGGATCATTAAGGGAAACGAGAATCTTACGCTTGAGATGCTATCCAAGATTGAGGACAATCTGGGCGTAGAAGTATTCAAGGATAATGAGTAATATGTAACCGTCCCCGCACGCCCATGTTGACAAACCAGTGACAAGGCTGCGGGGCGCACAGGCATATTGCCTGATTTTGATTTATTCTGACTGGCTTCTTTTCTTAGACGAACGACAGAAGGTTCTTGTCGAAGTTCTGAGGAAGCAGGTTCGGCAGCTGTTCCTCCGGGGTGGTCTTGACGTGGTCCAACACATACGCCAGCCAGCGCTGGGGATTCAGGTTATTCATCGCCCACGACACGAAGGCCGTCCATATCGGCTTCTCCAACTCCATCCGGATGTCCTTCTTGCGTTTCCCTGTCAGACCCTCCGCCTTGATGACTTCATCCTCCGACACCCTACGCAGCATCTCCGTCTGCTCATACTCCGCCAGCCTGGCCGACAGCTCAGCGACCTGCCCCTCAAGGCTTAGGATCCTCTCTTTGTCTGCCATCTGCAATCGTGTCTTTATGTTCGTGCTGGACGAACAACCAAAGAGAGGTGAGGAAAGAATCTTTCCTCACCTCTTCTGAAATCTTGCGATGCCTGATTACTCAGCTGGATGGATGGCGCCCATCGGGCAGGCGTCGGCGCAGGTGCCGCAGTCGATGCAGGCGTTAGGGTCGATGGTGTAAACGTCACCCTCGTGGATAGCACCCTGAGGGCACTCGCCTGCGCATGTGCCGCAAGCTACGCAATCAGTTTCTGAAATCTTGTAAGCCATAATTCAAATAATAAAATTGTTGTCCTTTTGCCTGTCTCCGGAAATCCGGAAACATTATGCAAATATAAATCTTAAAATCACAATATCAAACCCCATACCACAAAAACGATGAGGGCGATCCCTACTTTTATGGCCTTTGCCTTCAGGAATGAGGACTTGCTGTCGGCCAGAAGCGGAAGCGAGGCGTGACCGTCCTGCACGATGGAATTGGCCAGCAGGACTGGGAACGGAATGACTCCGCTGGCGAACAAAGTCACGAAGACAAGGTGCGGCCCGGACTCCGGAATCAAACCTATCACTATGGCCAGCAGTATCATAAGGGCGGTGTTGCCACTAACCCAAGCAGTGATGTCAATGAAATTGAACAGGACACCGGTGACCAGAAGCACTCCGAACGTCCAAAGGAATATGCTCGGAAGGTGCTTGCGGACAATGTGTTCCCAAAGATGCTCCTCGACAAAATGATCCGAGGCGAAAAGCAGGGCGGCCAGCACGACAATGCTCAGCGCGCCGAAAAGCCAGAAAGTCCACTCCTCATTGAAGACCTCAAGTCCCTCTGATTCACAACCTTCCTCTAAAAAGCCTAGTAGAAGAGCGGCAATGAATATCACGATTCCGATGAACATAAATATTCTTGTTCTGCCAAAATGTCTGCCTTCCTTGTGATGACGCCCATTCTGATGCTCACATCCGTCACCGTGAAGCTCAAAGGAATCCTCAAGGCGGGTAGGCAGCGGCTTGCCTTTCGAGTAAAACCTGTCGATCAGAAGTCCGGTAATAACTGCAAGTACGAAAAGGATAAGGAACAGCAGAGCGGCCTTACTAGGAAACATCGCCAACATCATGAACGACTCGTCCCCTGTCGTGGCGATCATCATAGCCACCAATGCTCCGAAACTTAACAATCTGTGAGTGTAAAGGGACACTGCTGCGAACCCTCCGACACAACCCGGAACAGACCCTAAAAGAGCAGAGACAAGAACTTGAACGAATCCTGACTTCCTTAGGGATTTGAATATTTTACCGTCTGACTCCACGTTGAATGATTCGATGATCATCATCATCACAACAACCAACCCAGAAATTAAGACTGATCCTCTAAATGAGTCAAGAAGTACGTGAGTCATCATATTATTCTGTTACACTCCCTGTCAGATAAATGTTCATCATCGGACGCAGTGGTGAGTTCGTTGTCAAAGTTAGAGTGATCATGCAATTCCCAACCGGCATTCCAGTGGTGTCAATAGTAATGTTCAGATCCTCCTTTTCTCCTGGTGCCAATTCTTTGAATGTCTCAAAATGAACAAGGGCATTATCTGAATCAACCTTATAGATTTTGAGTGGAGCCTTGCCACGGTTTTCAAAATTGAACTTACACTTAATCTGATCACCAGATTTAAATTCACCAATCCAATCAGAACTGCGGTCTGCAATAGGAGATGATCCGTTGTTCTTTTCTTCTTCGGACAAACCAGAAAAATCCTCCTTGATGTAGGCAATGATGCCTATTTTGCTCTTTCCCTCACCAAGATTTGGATTACGATAAACATAAGAATCTTCCTCTCCGTTTGACTCATTTTTAGAGGCCGATTGAACGAAAACAGCATTCTGTGCACGACCGTTAATCTTTGGAGTAGCATAGTAATAGTTCTTTCCCCAATGATCACGATTAGCTGTCACAGTGTAATACAACTTAGCAACCGAACGGGCTGGGATAGGGTTAGGTGACACTTTTACAGAAAGGTCCTCACTCACTTCCGAAAACGAAATCTTCGCAGGATTGGTTCCAAGATTAGCGACTACCACTTCCCCACTTTTTTGCTGGCCTTGCAGCAGGTTGCCTCCTTTAATCTCGACTTTCTTGATGGCCAGATTTCCAAAACGGAATGGATACAGTTCTTCAAGCGAAAGCATTGTTTTATGACTCACGCCCCTCAATCTAAGTACGATTGGTTTCTTCAAGCCTGAGAAATAAGCTGTCACGGACTTGTCGAAAGGGTAACCTTCATCATTTCTGAAAGTGGCCTTTATCGTTCCAGTGTTACCAGGCCCGATAGGGCTCTTAGTCCATTCAACATTAGTACAACCACAAGACACGGCCACATTGTGAATCAACAATGGCTTTGCACTCACATTCTTAACGGTGAACGTTGCAGACACAGGACCGTCCGAGATAAAAATGTCTCCAAAATCATGGACAGTTTTGTCCAGTTGCACGACACCCTCAAAGATATTATCTTTCCCAGAGCCTTGGGCATAGCTGGTCCCCGCTCCACAAATCAATAGGCAAGACACGGCTACCAAGCCGATCAAATTCTTTAATACAGTCATAAGCGATTTAATATAAAAGGAAGAATGCAAATTTCTTTCCCAATACAAAGTTACCACTTTAAAGATACTTTTTCAAATCCCGGCTAAAAATAGTATTTTTGTACGATTTTGCAATTAGATTAGATGACGAACGTACAACAAAACATCGACTACACTGACGATAACATAAAGACTCTGGAAGGTGTCGAACACATCCGTAGGCGTCCTGGTATGTACATCGGAAGACTTGGTAACGGCTCCAATCCTGGAGACGGCATCTACGTACTTCTCAAGGAGATCGTGGACAACTGCATCGATGAATTTTCTGCTGGATTCGGCAAACAGGTAATCATCAACATTGAGGACAAGCAAGTCTCAGTGAGGGATTTCGGGCGTGGGATTCCTCTTAACTCTGTCATCAAGGCCACAAGCCAACTGAACACCGGAGGAAAGTTCGACGACAAGGCCTTCAAGAAGTCCGTGGGTCTGAACGGTGTGGGTACCAAGGCGGTAAATGCTTTGTCCGAGAGGTTCTATGTGGAGTCCTTCAGAGACGGTGAGAGCTCTTGGGCAAGTTACGTGCGCGGAGAACTGGTGGACAGTGGCAGAAAGGAGAAAACCGGAGAGAAGAACGGAACGCTTGTGATCTTCACCCCTGACAGCACGATGTTCGGAAACTTCGAGTTCAACATGGACTACGTCGAGACCATGGTCAAGAACTACTCCTACCTTAAGAAAGGATTGGCTCTTGTGCTGAACGGGACGACATACAAATCTGAAAACGGACTCCTTGATCTCATCAGAGACTCCATCAGTGAGACTCCTCTTTACGAACCAATCCACCTTGTCGGGGAGGATGTCGAGGTCGTGCTGACGCACGGCAACTCCTACGGTGAAAACATCGCTTCGTTCGTCAACGGACAGAACACCCGTGACGGAGGAACGCATCTGGCCGCTTTCAGGGAGGCCATAGC
>CAKUSF010000135.1 GCA_934678915.1 uncultured Bacteroidales bacterium | reverse complement strand
TGGAATCTGGACCTGATGGTCAACCCTGATCTCGACACCACCATCGCCTACGAAAAAGCCCGCTCCGACGCTGATTCTCAGCTCAGCCTAAATCTTCCGCATTCGACGTATTATTAATAGGGCTCAGTGACCGGGGAAAAGTGTAAAGTTTCTTTACAGTGGGTGTTAAATTTCTTTACACTTTGAGGAAACGGTATTTTTGTTAAGATATTCATAAATAAATAGTTGCGGCTTTTGGCATGAAAGTGGCTTGGCGAAAATGTCGGTTTGGGGGAACTGTGGCTATTAGTTGCTGCGGTTTCATCGGGAAATGGGACATGAAGTTTATGAGGATTAATTAGGAAGTTATTATGTCAAGCACGTACCTGAAGTTCCTGTCGAGGAACAAGCTTTACACTTTTATCGAGGTTTTCGGATTGTCGGTGGCGCTAGGATTTGTCATTCTGCTGGCTTCGTATGCCAAGACTGAGTTCAGCGTCGGGGCGAAGCAACCGCTTTCCAAACAGTTGTATGTCGTCGGTGCGGGGGATTCTTTCGGAATGACGCTTGGAACTTCAGAGGAGTTTTTCCCGTCCATTCCTGAGATTAAGGCATGGACAAGGATTGTGGACATGGATAATTCGAATGTCATGGTCGGAGATGACTATTATAAGGCTGCCGAGGCATCGCTTGACACTAATTTCTTCAAGTTCTTTGACTATCGCCTTGCCGGTTGTCCTAAGGAAATTGTTTTGGGAAATGAAGATGAGACTATTCTGTCCGAGTCGTTTGCAAAGAAAGTGTTTGGAAATGAAGATCCGATAGGCAGGGTTCTGAGCATTGGAGATAACAAACTGACGGTAATCGGTGTTGTTGAGGATTTCGGACCCACAGATGTGTTCAACCGCTACGATTTCTTCACAAGCATCAAACGTGCACAGAAGCGGTGTGCTTGGATGGATAATTTTGGCAGCACGATTCCGATTGTCAGGCTTGACGAAGGGACTGATGTGGAAAAGGTGCGTGAGGAACTCTTGAATAAATACATGGGCTATTGGAATTTCTATAAGGCGGATAATTCCAACAACGCCTTTTTGTGGGGATCTAGTGTGACGAGACTTGACAAGGTCTATTTTTCGGGTATGGATGCTTGGAGCTGTTTAAGGACTGGCAACAAGAAACAGGTTGAGTTGCTGTTCATTGTGGCTCTGGTGCTGCTGGTCTCCGCCATATTCAATTACATCAACCTCACGGTCGCCCAGACGGGAAAGCGCGCCAAGGAAATGGCCACCAGAAGGTTGCTTGGCGAAAGCTCAAGGAATATAGTGACGAGGTACATCACCGAGTCATTCGCCTTTACTGTCGGGTGTTTTGCAGTTGGCTGTCTGCTGGCATATTCATTCAAACCGCTCTTTGACAGTATTTTGAGCTCTGAAATTGTGTTGACGCCTGACTTGACCACCGTGCTTTGGGCAGTTTTGGCTTTGGTTGTCATTTCCGTGATCTCTGCATTGCTCCCTGCGCTGCTTGTCTCACGATTCAAGCCGATAGATGTCGTGAAAGGGGAGTTCCGTTTCAAGAACAAGATGATTTTCGGCAAGGTGTTCATCGTGCTTCAGACAGTGTTCAGCACCGTCCTTATCGCTATGGCGATCACGATGGCGGCGCAGGTGAACTGTCTGGTAAACCTTCCTGTAGGCTACGAGACAAAGGACGTCATTCAAGTCAATTCACAAGATGTAGGCTATAGAAGAGGGCCTCAGGAGGCTCTTCGTGCCAGATTAAAGGCTTTGCCTCAGGTGGTTGATGTGGGACTTGGGATTACATCTCCGATATCCTGCGGGGCGAATGGTATTCACGATGAGGACAACCAATTGATAGGTTGGATGCGTATGGCCCAGTTGGACACGACTTCGCTTAGGATTCTGGGAATCAAAGTCTTGGAGAAGTATAGCGAACTCTCTTCACCGAAAGTGCTTCTGACAGAGATATCCAAGAGAAGCACCGGTGTGACGGCAGAACATCCTTACGTAGGCGGAAGCTATACGAAAGGTGAATATGAAGTCTGTGGCATCATCCCGGATTTCCGCGCCAACACAGCTTTGTTCGAACCGATGGAGAATGAGCGGAACTCCATAATGATCATAGACGAGAATTATGATTATGCATTCATTCAACTCCTTAAGATAACCGGAGATCGCTCCGAGGCTATGGCTGCGGTCAAGAATGCATGCAGTGAGTTTGCCAAAGAAACCATAGGTGTTCCTATTGAGATGGACACATTCTATCTGGACGAGAAGCTGGTCGATGATTTGAAAGGCACCAAGAACGCGATGCTGCTCATGATTTCATTCATGGTGATTGCCATCTTGATCTCCGCTCTTGGCCTTTTCGCCATGTCGCTCTATTTCACTGAGCAGCAGAGCCGCCAGATCGCTGTCCGCAAGGTCTTTGGCGCTGAAGTCAGCTCTGCCGTCTGGACTCTGTCCAAGTCGTTCATGATCATGAGTGCTGTGGCTGTAGTTCTTGCCGTACCTTTTATCGTTTGGGGCATAGGCTACTATCTTCAAGGATTCTACACCAAGATCGCTTTCCCGTGGTGGGCCATTGTCCTCGCGGCTTTGATCTCGATGCTGATTTCATTCCTCTCCGTCATCGGCCAGACCTACGCAGCTGCCACTAAGAATCCTGTCAAGACACTTGGTCAGGACTAAGAAACAGTCGCTTCGACAGGCTCAGCGACCTGAATAATGGGGGTAAGACCCAACTTTTTACGTTTCTTATCAAAATTTACGTTTTTGTTGCGTATTATTGCGGGCAAAGACTTGGACTATGATAGGAAACGTAACTTTTAATGATGTCCTCACCGCACTTGCCGACCTCGTGATGCCGCGCGAGTGCATCGTCTGCGGGAAACCTCTTGCCATGCGCGAACGCCACCTTTGCATCGGATGCCTTGCCGACCTGCCGCGGACATATTTCTCGAATATGCCCCACAACCAACTTGCCGACAGATTCAACTCATTGATTCAGCGTGATATTGAGTCCGGAGGAGTCTTTGAGGAATATTCCTACGCCACGTCTCTGTTCTTTTACCGCTCACAGACTGGTTACAGGCTGATTACCCAAAGGCTGAAATATCATTCTGACTATGCCGCAGGGCGGTATTTCGCTTCGATGCTTGGCCGCGAGATGGCCTCATCACCGATTTACTCCGATGTGGATGCCCTGATTCCGGTGCCTTTACATTGGTCCAGACTTTGGTCCAGAGGATATAACCAGGCTGAGATCATAGCTGCGGTCCTTGCAGGAAGCCTCGGAGCGGAGATGCGTACCGACATCCTTTATCGTGCCCACAGAACCCGCACACAGACAAAACTCTCAGTAGAGAATAAGGCCCGCAATGTGTCTGGAGCCTTTCAAGTAAGGCGACAGAAGGCCATTCCTGAATATTCCCACATCCTTCTTGTGGATGATGTTTTCACGACTGGAGCTACCCTTCATTCCTGTCAGAAGGCGTTGAGGGTGATTTTCCCGCCACCAATCCGCATAAGCGTTGCAACCTTGGCATGTGTCGGAATGTAGGAAATGCTACAATTTGGTTACAAATCGTAAGAATAAACGTTTTAGATAGTAAATTTGCCTAAATGAAGAGCCATACATGCTCTGAGTGATATGCCTATTAAAATCAACTAAAATTTTCCTTATTGTTTATAGGGTTGGAAATAAAACGGTTAAGCTGAAATTTTTATAAATTTTTGCAAAAATTATTAAAAAATATTTGCAAGTCTCAAAAAAAGCAGTACCTTTGTATCCGGGTTGAGCAAGGAGGTTCTCTCCCCGATCAACCTATTGGTTATTAGTTTTAGTGTTATTAATTATGTGGTTAGAGTGAGAGTCCACGCGCGATGCGTCGACGCTCATTTTTTTTTGTTATACATTATCCGGTCACGTCCATTGTCGGTCGCTGAGCTTGCCGAAGCGCTTGACTATTCGTAAATTTGTCGGTGGAATATAAACAACGAATATGCTAGAACTTGGAATCAAAGGCCGTCAGGAGGAAATCGTGACGGAGGAATTGACCGCTAGCCACATAGGCAGCGGAACCGTGAGGGTGTTCGCCACCCCAATGATGATTGCCCTTATGGAGCGTACAAGCCGCTTGAGCGTCAAACCTTATCTTGAGGAAGGGCAGGAGACGGTGGGAACCAAAGTGGATGTCTCACACGTTTCCTCTACTCCTGTGGGGCTGAAAGTATGGTGCGAAACTGAGGTCGTGGAGGTTGACCGCAGAAGGATAGTCTTTAAGGTTGCCGCCTATGATGAAAAAGGGCTCATAGGTGAGGGCACCCATGAGCGCTTTGTGATTGATGTCGCCAAATTTCAGGCGAAGACCGAGGACAAACTCCACTAGCAGTTCATTGCACCGCAGCAGTGGATGACCTGGCCGGAGACGTAGCCAGAAAGGTCGCTGGCTAGGAAGAGGGCTACATTGGCTACATCTTCCGGGGTGCCTCCGCGACGAAGCGGAATTTGCTTCACCCAAGCGTCACGCACTTCCTCCGAGAGGGCGTTGGTCATGTCGGAGATGATGAATCCCGGAGCTATGCAGTTGGCTCTGATGCCGCGCGGACCCATCTCCTTGGCGATGGACTTGGCCAAGCCGATGAGGCCGGCCTTGGAGGCAGAGTAGTTGCACTGGCCAGCGTTTCCGGAAACTCCCACGACTGAGGACATGTTGATGATGCTTCCGCCTCTCTGGCGGGCCATGATAGGAGTCAGGGCGTGGATGAAATTGAACGCTGACTTGAGGTTCACGTTGATGACAGCGTCCCACTGGGCCTCGCTCATCCTGAGCATGAGTCCGTCCTTGGTGATGCCAGCGTTGTTCACAAGGATGTCAATCCTGCCGAAATCGGCCAGAATCTGATTCACAACATTGTGTGTCTCCTCGAAGTTAGCAGCGTTGGAGGCATAAGCCTTTACCTTGTGGCCGAAAGCCTCGATGTCTTTTACAGTCTGTTCTCCGACTTCATTAATCACGAGGTCGGTAAAAGCTACGTCAGCTCCTTCGGAAGCGAATTTCATCGCGATGGCCTTGCCGATTCCTCTTGCGGCGCCCGTTATGAGGGCTACTTTTCCGTCTAAAAGTCCCATAATATTCAGTTTAATTTTTCACAAAAGTAATCTATCTTGTCGCGATGAGCAAGTCTTTAGGTCGCTATTTGGTGAAAGAATGGAAGATGTGGCGAAAGGCACGGATAAAATGGTTATCTTTGCCAAGTTTTGACAATGATTTTTAAAGAAATGAGTGAAATA
>CAKUSF010000134.1 GCA_934678915.1 uncultured Bacteroidales bacterium | reverse complement strand
GTTCTCACCCCAGACCAGCAAGATCACCTCAGCGAAGAGGCATTCTATTGGAACATCGCATTCCGTGAGATTTCCCATGGCCTTGGAGTCAAGGAGACGATCAACGGAAAAGGCGAGGTTGACGAGGCTCTCGGCAACAAGGCACTCACTTGGGAGGACGCCAAGGCGAACGCTCTCGGACTTTATCTTGTCTGCAAACTTTTGGACGAGCACAAGATTCCTACGCTTGTCACTAAAGAGGATGCAATCACGACATTCGTTGCCAACCTGATCCGCTCAGAGCGTTTCGGTGAAGCTTCTCAACTTGGCAGGGCTTATGTGATGCTGTTCAATTACCTTAACCAGAATGGCGCCTTCAAACGTGGTGACAGCGGAAAATATTCAATCGACTACGAAAAGACGCTTTCGCTCGTTGCTGAGTTCACAGGCATCGCACTCAAGACCCAGGCAACGGGAGACTACGAATTTGCTGAGCAGTTCGAAAACAAGTACTGCGTTTTGTCTGAGGATTTTAAGGCAGACCTTATGAACATCCGTCTTGAGAATATTCCGATTGACCTTAGGTTCGAATTCCAGAAATAAAATTAATAATCAATACTACTGAAATGGCTGAAAAGAAATTCAATGTGAAGTACGGTGTACTTCTGCCAATCGTTCTTCTGGTCACACTTTTCTTGTGGTGTGTTCCAACCTCTTTCTTTGGCATCGACGCTCTGACTGTTGTGCAGCAGCGTGTGATTGCTCTCTTTGTGTTCGCTGCCTTGATGTGGATGTTTGAAATCATCCCTAACTGGGCGACTTCTGTGATGATCATCGTGGTGGCTCTGCTGACTGTCTCTGACAAGGGACTAGGCTTCTTCTGCAATCCTGAGTTCGGTCAGCTGGTAAGCTACAAAAAGATAATGTCATCTTTCGCTGATCCGGTTGTCATGCTGTTCCTCGGTGGATTCGTGCTTGCGATTATGGCCGAAAGATTCGGACTTGATGTCACACTGGCTAAATCCCTGCTCAGCATCTTCGGAACTAAGCCTAAGATGGTGCTCCTAGGATTCCTTGTCATCATCTCAGTGTTCTCAATGTTCATGAGCAACACCGCGACTGCAGCCATGATGCTTGCTTTCCTTGCTCCGGTGCTCTCGAAGCTTCCGAGCGATGACAAAGGAAAGATCGGCCTTGCGCTGTCGATTCCAATAGCTGCCAACCTTGGCGGTATAGGAACCCCAATCGGAACCCCGCCGAATGCTACAGCAAAAGGTTATCTTGAGCAGGCCGGCATAGATGTCTCTTTCGGTGACTGGTGCATCCACATGATTCCTTACGTGATCATCATGATTCTCCTCGCTTGGATTCTTCTCCTCGTGTTCTTCCCGTTCAAGACCCAGAAACTCGTGCTTGAAATTCCTGCGAACGACAAGAAGAAGGATTGGAAGAGCAAGCTTGTATGGGCTACTTTCATCATCACGATTCTCCTTTGGGCGACCGAGCAGCTTCATCACATCAGTTCCAACGTTGTGGCTCTTATTCCTCTCGGAGTATTCACGGCTACAGGCCTTTTTGGAAAGGAGGAAATCAAGGAAATCAACTGGTCCGTTCTCTGGCTCGTGGCCGGAGGATTTGCACTCGGCTATCTCCTACAGGACACTGGTCTCGCGAAGGTTCTCATCACAGCGATTCCGTTCGGCTCGATGTCCGTGATTCTGGTTCTGGTTGTCGCAGGTTTCGTCTGCTACTTCCTTTCGAACTTCATCAGCAATTCCGCAACAGCTGCATTGCTTATCCCAATCCTTATCGTCGTCGCTGAGGGTATGGCTGATCCTGCCGCTGCCAACAATGCTGCATTCATTGCAATGGGAGGAACTCAAGCCATGATCATATTCATTGCTGTGTGCGCATCCATCGCCATGCTGTTCCCTATCTCTACACCTCCGAACGCCATCGCGGCTTCGACCGGACTTGTCGAGACGAAGGATATGGCTAAGGTCGGCATCATCATCGGTGTTGTCGGATTCATCTTCGGATTCTTCTGGCTCACCAAGATCTTCCCTTTCGCACAGTAATTATTTAGTATTATCAGAGAAGCTGTTTTGGGGTCTGAACCAAGGCAGCTTCTCAATGCATAAAAATAAGTTAGTAGTTATTAAAATGAACAAAATCATCACTTCACTTGCCGCTTTGGCAATGTGCACCACTCTTGCAGCGCAGGAGACAAGTCCTAAGATTAGTCTCTATGGCTTTATCAGAAATTACTATGCTTTCGACACCCGTGAAAGTGTGGCTGGTACAGAAGATTTCTTCTACTACCTTCCAAAGGACGAGAACATGAAAGGAGACGTTGATCTGAACGAGCAGAACTCCCTTCGTTTTGCGGCTATTACATCCCGCATCGGACTCAATGTGACAGGTTATGAATATGACGGCTTCAAGATGGGCGCCAAGATCGAGACCGACTTCTACAACGGACTTTCTGGTGTTACTGGAACAGCTGTCCTCCGCCTTCGTCAGGCTTACGTCACTATCGGAAAGAATAACTGGTTGGTAACAGCCGGTCAGGCCTGGCATCCTATGGCCGCTGACATGCCGGATGTATTCTCCCTCAACACAGGTGCACCTTTCGGACCGTTCAGCCGCACTCCACAAGTGAAGTTGGACTACAATTTCAGTGATGCATTGTCCTTGACCGGATCAGCCATCTGGCAGATGCAGTACACTTCCGCTGGACCTAACGGTGCTTCAGCTAACTACATCAAGTATAGCTGCACTCCGGAGATCTACCTCGGATTGAACTACAAGAACGATAACCTCCTCCTTAGGGCAGGTGTGAACATGCTTTCTATCAAACCGAGAAACAACAACGGCACGGTCAAGGTGACCGACCGCATTACCACGCTCACTCCATTCCTCTACGGGCAGTACAAGAGCGGTCTGTTCTCAGTCAAAGTAAAGACTGTCTTCGCTGAGGCAGGTGAGCATGTCAATCTCAACGGTGGCTACGGAATTTCAGGAGTCAAGTCTGACGGTGTAAGTTATGAATATACATCTACCCGCAACTCCTCGACATGGGCCAGCTTCATGTACGGCAAGAAGACCCAGTGGATCCTCTTCGCTGGTTATGTGAAGAATTATGGAACGAAGGATGACCTTTACGGAGCCAAGGATGGCTACGCTCCTGCCGCCAACCTCTATTTCAGCAAGAACAGCTTCTCGAACCTGAACCAGATGTACAGGCTCACTCCTACCGTGATCCACAACATCGGCAAGTTTGCGATTGGTCTTGAATATGAACTCACGAGCGTGCAGTACGGTGACTACAAGACAGTCGGTGATGTGAAGTACATCGGTGCCAACGGCCTTGCCGAGGACAACCTCCACTGGATCACCAACAACCGTATTCAGGCCCTGGTTAAATTTACCTTCTAATTTTTTTTAAACAAGTTGAGGTGTCGGCCTTGACTAAGAAGCTGTTTTGATTTGTTTGAAATGTTCTTTGAGGTGAAAAATCTTCATTTTCTTCCCGCTTCTTCAGTCAGATAGCACAGCTATCCTCCTTGGAAGAAGCGGTCGAACCTGAAGTTTTTCACTCTCAAACCTTCAAACAAACAATTCAAAACAGCTTCTAAGAAACATGATGCTATGAAAAGAATATCTGAAACTCTGGCACTGGCTGTAGCCATGCTTCTGTTCAATTTGCCATTGGGCGCTCAAAGTCATTTGGTAAAGCTTACCAATCATCTGGAGCCTTATGGCTTCTTCCGCACGGGTGTCTCATTTGACGCCCGTGAAGTCAAGACCGACTCTGAAGACTTGTTCTATTACATTCCTTACGACAGTGAACTCAACAAGGATGGCTATGACATCTGGTATAATCCATCCTTGAAACTGTCCTCGATTACAACTCGTTTAGGATTCAACCTTACCGGTTTCCAGTACGGCTCGTTCAATGTTAAAGGTAAACTAGAGACAGATTTCTACCTCTTGAACAAACAGTCCGCATCTCTTCGTCTTAGGGAAGCCTATGTGTGTTTGAATTGGGAGGATTTGGGGAAGTTCCTTAGTTCTACCTCTGTTAAAGTAGGCCATGCATGGCATCCAATGTCCGAGGGAATGCCTTTCACGGTAGGCTACGAAGGAGGCTCTCCATTCAACCCTTACTCTAGAAGTCCTCAATTGATGTTGAACGCATCGTTCTTTGACAAGCTTACTTTTACCGTTGGGGCTTTGTATCCAGCGGAATTTACTCCAACAGGTCCGCAAGGGGCATCTGCGGATTATGTAAAGTATGGCCTGATTCCGGAACTTTATGCAGGACTTTCATTCTCGACAAAACATTTCACTGCAAGGGCAGGAGTTGATTTCCTTAGCCTTAAGCCGCGTTGGAGAACTCTTGAAGACGGGCGTTACTATTACAAAGGTGCTGAAGTTAAAGACAGGATCTCAATGCTGAGCCCTATGGGGTATGTGGAATATTCCAAAGGACTTTTCAAGATCAATGCAAAGGCTGTTCTGGCTTCCGGTGGCGATCATCTACGTCTGATGGGAGGCTACGCTCTTTACGATAAAAGTGATCCGCTTGACTACAAGTACACCCCGCTCCGTTCCATAAATGCTTTCTTCTCGACATCCTACGGGGATCAATGGCAGATTATGTTCATGGCGGGAGGAATGAAAGCATTAGGCTCTACTCACGATCTTCTTACGGGACTATTTGACGATAAGGTGGTCCTTAGTAACATCTACTTTTTTGAGGGAGGGTTCAAGAATATTCGCGGAATAGTACGCGTGGCACCGGCAGTGGCATTTAATCTGGAAAGATTGTCAATTGCTTTGGAATATAACGGCACATGCGTCAGGTACGGAGATGTGAATGCTCTGAGTCTGCGTGGTTTAGCGTTTGGCGACCCTCACAATATCATTAGCCATCGCGTCTTGGGAATAGTGAAATACTCCTTCTGATGTGCCCAAAGAGGATTGAAAATATCAAGTCGGAGAAATAGCACATGAATTTTTAATCGAATTTTTCTTGCTTTTTAGAATATTATTCCGATATTTGCCTTGTTGAATAGATAGAATGAGACAGTTTAATCACATCCACCTACATCTTCATCACCGCTTAATCCGGGGGTGACTTTGTTGTTGGTATCTGTTCTTAAAGGATATTTAAATCAAGGCTCGCTTCCGTGTAGGTTGCGGGCCTTTTTTATAAAACGAACGACAAATGTTAAGAATCGCAATTCAGGCCAAAGGCCGATTAAGTGATGAAAGCCTTGCGCTGCTACGAGAGGCAGGAATCGAAGTTGATGACAGTAAACGAAAATTCCTGTCGAGATCCAGCAATTTCCCTGTGGAACTCCTCTACCTACGGGATGATGACATCCCGCAGGCCGTGGCTCAGGGAGTAGCAGATCTGGGAATCGTAGGTTACAACGAGGTGTGCGAGAGGGGAGAGGCTGTGGAG
>CAKUSF010000133.1 GCA_934678915.1 uncultured Bacteroidales bacterium | reverse complement strand
ACCCAGCGACCGAACCGAGAGCAATCGAACTTGTTCGGATTGCCGAGGTGAGTAGCGGGGAAAGAGCTTGCTCTTAAACTTCAAACAAACAAATCAAAACAGCTTCTGAATCCAGAGAGCCTCTAACCTGAATTTTTCACGTTACAAAAAGTCAGAACAGAGGCTCTATGGATTTTCTGCACCTCAACTGCTACCTTAAGTTTTTACTCTTCGGTCACTTCATCAAGCTAGACGATGCTCAGATCACAGCCGTAAGTCATCCAATAGTGCGACGTAAGTCTCTATGCCGTCCGCGATTTCGTCCAGGCTGATATATTCATCGGCGGAATGGGAACGGGCAGAGTCACCAGGGCCGATCTTGAGGGTCGGAAAATCGCACAGAGCCTGATTGCTGGTAGTCGGTGAGCCAAACGGCTCCAAACCGAGAGAAAGACCACGGACCACAGCAGGATGCTCCAGCGGGAGATGCGAGCTTCCTATTCTGGTGGATCGCTCCTTGACTTCGCACGAAACTGAAGACTTGATCAGATCCAGAAGTTCCGGATTGGTATACATCCCGTTCGGACGCACGTCCACTACAAACGTACACTTGTCAGGCACAACGTTGTGCTGCGTCCCGGCATTGATCTGTGTCACAGACATCTTGACCGCACCCAAAAAATCGGAAACGCGGCCGAAACGATGATTCCTGAACCATTGAATATCCTCAACAGCCTTGTAGATCGCGTTGACACCTTCATTTCTGGCGGCGTGGCCACTCTTCCCGTAAGCCGTGCAGTCCAGCACCATCAGTCCCCTCTCAGCAACGGCCATACGCATCCCGGTCGGCTCACCGATCACCCCGAAATCGACACGGCCCAACTCCGGCAGAATCAAGTCCAATCCACCCTTTCCACTCACCTCCTCCTCAGCAGTTGCCGAGAAGATCAGCCTGTACGGCTGCTCTTTCTTTATCAGCCTTGAATATGCCTCCAAAAGCGCCACCAAAGAACCGCCGTCATCGTTGCTTCCGAGACCGTACAGACATCCGTCCTCGATGGTCGGTGTAAATGGATCACGCGTGTAGCCAGAGGCTGGTCTCACAGTGTCAATGTGGGCGTTCAGCAGCACGGTCGGCCTTCCGTCCGCAGAAGCGGACTCCACCCAAAGATTGTTACCCAATCTCTTGACATCTAAACCGTTGAGCTTCATCCATCCTTCCAGATAATCAGCAGCCTTGTCTTCCTCCCTGCTTACGGAAGGTATCCGGATCATATTCATTAAAAGTTCAATCGCGTCCATCAACCATAAATCTTTATCGTTCAATTTTTTAGCAGTTTACCTTCCGCAAATCTGACCAAAGGTAATCGCTTTAGTCAATGTCTGTCAACAACTTACGCAGCACTCATCATTGAGTATCAACCAGTGGCACGTAACATATTAACAATCACTCAAATGCGCTTCTATCTTCAGTATAATCTCACCGAAGAGAATCGCTTTATTCTCAGTGTGACAAACAGTTACACGTCACTCATTGAGCATCAGCAAGTGAAGGGCAACATCTTAACTATCAATGGGTAATGCTCTTACCTTTAGGGCAAACCTCCCGAAGACAAGATCACTTCTATCTGAACATCAAAACGTTACGCATCGCGACTTAATATTACCGCCCTCTCACTTGCCAATGCAAATGTACACAAAAGCCAAGTATTTTTAGAAACTGTTTTGATTTGTTTGAAGTATTTTTCACCTCAAAGTAGTAAACGTTGACGATAAATTTAGGATGGTTCGATTTTTTAACGCTTACTTAGCACAGTTTTGTGTACATTTGCACCTATGGATTTAAGGACACTTAACATACAGCAGAGGGAAGCCGTGACCTCCACGGAAGGAAGAGTGCGGGTAGTGGCCGGAGCGGGTTCAGGAAAGACCAAAGCACTCACCTATCGGTACGCCTACATTGTAAACGGACTTGGTGTGGACCCGGCCAACATCCTGTGCCTCACGTTCACCAACAAGGCAGCGCAGGAAATGAAAAGCAGGATCAGCCAGCTTGTTCCTCCAGGCTACACGAACGACTTTGTCTGCACCATCCACGGATTTTGTGTCCGGTTCCTCCGAGAGGAGATCCACAAGCTCGGCTACCCGAAGAACTTCCAGATCCTGGACGAGGAGGACATGAAGTCTCTGGCCAGGCAGGTGCTGACCGAGAACAACACGGAGCGGAGCGTGAAGACTGTCCGGCAGCTTCTTGAGGCTCTTGCAGGAACCAAGGCGGCGGAACCTTATGTCCAGCAGTACCTTGTACCGGCATCACCGGTCACAGGCAGGACAGACCTTCCGCTCAGTGTCCAGCTTCTCTACAAGCAAAAGGACAAGTTGGCTCTTGACTACGATGACCTCATAGAGTTCACCAGACATATTCTTCAGACATATTCAGAAGTGAGGGAAAAGTGGCAGGAGAGGATGAACTATGTGATGCTGGACGAGGCACAGGACTGCAACACCGGGGATTGGGAGATCGTGGAGACACTGTCTGAAAAGTGTGGCAACCTGTTTATCGTCGGGGACCCGGACCAGTCGATCTACGAATGGAGAGGGGCGAAGCCGGACAGGTTTCTGGCGTTTCGGGCCGACAAAGACATCATTCTGGACGAGAACTACCGCTCGACTCCGGGAATCCTGAACGTAGCCAACTCCATCATTGTCAACAACAAGAACAGGATAGACAAGCGGATGTTCACCCGCAGGGGTGAAGGAGAGAAGATCATTCATTTCCACGCCACAGACGAACGGCAGGAAGCCCAATGGGTCTGTCAGGAAATCCTTCGGAGAATAGACGGTGGCGAGGCGGCATATTCAGATTTCGCGGTTCTGTTCCGCGCGGCGCATCTTTCCAGATTCATCGAACAGGCGCTCATCCGCACGAACATCCCGTACGTGATGTGGGGCGGAGTGAGGTTCTTTGAAAGAGCAGAGATAAAGGACTGCATCAGTTATCTTAGGCTGGTCGCATCGGATGACGACCTGGCTTTCGAACGGGTGGTCAACACGCCATCGCGTAAGGTCGGCAAGACAACCCTCGAACTGATAACCGCTTACGCATCACAGGAGGGAACGACTCTCTACCAAGCGTTGAAAAACCATCTCGATGACAAGAAACTGAACCGTGACGCGCTTCACGAGTTTGTGGCGCTGATCGAGGAATGCCGCTCAAGGGCATATTCAATGGGAGTCTGCGCAATGCTTGAATATATTCTTGAAAAGACCGGCCTGAAGCAGGAATATCGCGACGACAATGACGAGCAGCGTCTGGAGAACATCACGGAACTGGTTGATTCCATAAGGCTTTACGAGAGCGAACACACTGAATGGGAGCAACTTCCGCTCTACGACTATCTTCAGGACATCGCCCTCTACACCAACGCCGATTACCGGAAAGAGACGAACAAGGTCAGGCTCATGACCATCCATCAGAGCAAGGGACTGGAGTTCCCGTACGTCTTCATCATCGGGCTGAGCGACGGGATATTCCCGAACGCCAGAAGCATCCGTGAGCGCAAGAGAACGGCTCTTGAAGAGGAAAGAAGACTGATGTATGTCGCGGCGACGAGGGCGGAGAAATGCCTGTTTCTGACCGAATCGGAAGGCTATGATGTCCAGGCGCAGCAGCAGAAGTTGCCGTCAAGGTTCATCGCCGAGATCAAGCGCGACCTCTTCGTCACGGAAGGTGCCATGGATGAGGCTCTTTGGCGAAGGCTTCAGGAGCAGATCGCCAACGAGAACCTAGAGGATGCCGATGATTCTGCCACCGAAGAACAGTCTGATGGAATCTCAGTCGGAACCACCGTGACCCACAAAGTCTTCGGCCAAGGCATCGTTCTTGAAATCAGCGACACCGGCTCCTGCAAGGTCCTCTTCACCGACGGTAAAGTCCGCTTCCTCCGCAGCACGTTCCTCAGTCCAAAAGCGTAATTGACAGTTTATATGAATATGTTAACCGAGCGACTGTCGGCCATCACATCCAACTTATAGCGAAATCTTTGCCGGGAGGTTTACAATCATCCAATTATTAATACCTTTGCATTCATGGGACAGATTAACACAACAGTAGTTTACAACAACGCTGCGGAAATCATAAAGACGGCCATACTGCAAGGGCAGTATGAAGCCCTCAAAGGTGAAAACCGCGTGCAGCTTGCAGTGTACTTCGGTATAGGAAAATATGTTTCTCTCAATTCACGGCAAGGGACCTGGGGGACGGGTGCGCTTGCTGCGATCAGTGAGAGGTTAAGGAAGATAATGCCTGGGCTTCGAGGGTTTTCCGCCGAGAGTCTGAAGAAGATGCGCCTATTTTATGAAAATTGGACAATTCTTGATTATGCCAATTACAACGAAGCCATTCCTCAAACCGGTAATTCGGTAATTGCGATTACCGAATTATCTAACGGCTCGATTGACATCTATCACAGCATGACACTTCCCAATACGGCAGATTTTCCAGCTGTTGAGTTTTTAATGGTTCCATTCACACACCACTCACGAATTCTCGCCAAAACCAAAGACTTAGAGGAACGTTACTATTATATTCGCAGATGTGCCAACGAACATTTGTCTGTCGATACATTAATAAAACTGATGAATAATGACGCTTTCCACCATCAAGCAATCATCCCCAACAACTTTTCCCAGACGATACCTAACGGTCAGCAGGCCAGAAAGGCTGTCATGATGTTCAAGGACGAATATATGCTCGATTTCATAAATGTGGAGGAAATCGGTGAGCGTGACAAAGAAGATGTTGATGAGCGAGTGGTGGAACAGAAAATCATCCAAAACATAAAGCGGTTCATCATGACCTTCGGCAACGACTTTGCTTTCATCGGCAACCAATACCATCTGGAGACCTATGGAGAGGAATTCTTCCCGGATCTGCTGTTCTTCAACCGCGAGTTGAACGCTATGGTTTGCTTGGAATTGAAGACTGGAAAATTTAAACCGTCATATCTCGGCCAGCTCACATCCTATCTCCGCATCCTTGATGACAAGGTCAAGAAGCCGCATGAGAACCCATCCATCGGCATCGTCCTCTGCAAAGAAGCGAATAGAGAATTTGTAGAGTACATCATTCAGGACTACAACAAGCCTATGGGAGTCGCTACATACAAGACATCCGACGAGATGCCTGAAAAACTACGCAAGGCACTGCCGGATGTCGAGGAACTAAAAAAACTACTATAAATCAACCCAAATCAGTCGTCGGTCTCGGGGTCGGCCATGATGGTGGTGCCGGAGGAGAGTGCGGAGGCGGAGGTGATGACGACACGGGAGACGCCAGAGTTGATGGCCTCGAAGGCGTTCTGAAGTTTCGGGATCATGCCTTCGGAGATGGTGCCGTCAGCGACCATCGTTGCGAAATCGGAACTGGTGATGGTCGGGATGACGCTCGAAGGGTCGTTCAAGTCTTTCATCACGCCTGGGGTGGACGAGCAATATGTCAGGGTCACGTCATAGACGGAGGCGAGAGTCTGGGCGACAGATGAGGCGATGGTGTC
>CAKUSF010000132.1 GCA_934678915.1 uncultured Bacteroidales bacterium | reverse complement strand
ATTATTTGGACTTTCTTACAGCGTAGGGGGGACCGCTCACCGTTGATCTACAAGCGACTTTTAAGACAGTCTCCCCCTAAATATATTAAGGAGAGTCCACGCAATTCTAACTTAAATGGTACAGACATGACAGTTCCCTTTTCGAGTGCAAGATACAAAATAGCTAAATAATCTACAAATTATTCAGCTATTTTTAAGTATGATCTTTTATAATTAGTCAAGTTCCGCGTTCTTTCCTAGAACTTCAAGGTCAGGCCGATGCCAGCGATGATGCTGGTGTATAGTATAGGCCGGAGATGTTCATGGCTCTTAGCAAATAATTCATATCATTCCGCTAATCATAGAAAAAAAATAACTACCTTTAACGAAATGATTAATTCTACCGTTTCATGAAAATCAAGTACCTCTCACTGATATTTGCCAGAGCAATGGGGATTATAAAGGTTAAGGCTATTATTGCTGCGCTGCTTCTGGCATTGTTTACATTTCTGCCGGCAGGGAGGGCATATTCACAAAACACCACTGAATATGTTGTTTCTGGAGTGGTGAAGGTCGAGGGCAGAGACAGCACCTTGGCAGAGGCAACGATTAGGGTCAGGGACGCATTCAGGAAAGAAGTTGTCAGAGTCGCATCAGGTAATGACGGAGCATTTTCAGTCAAGTTGGCTTCGGGAGAATATTCATTAATGGTTCTCAAAAAGGGTTTCATCCTCCGTCTGGTCAAGATTGAGGTAGCCGGGAAAGACCTATCGGTCGGAGAAGTCACATTACGGCCTAGCGATGAGAAAGGGAGTCAAAGCGCGACATCCAAAGCGGTGAAAGGTGACGCCCCAAGGATTGTCATTGGAGGAAACAGCGGCAAACCATTGACAGCAAAGACTCCGGAAAGCGGGAAACGACACGTCAAAGGAAGAATTCTTGAGGAGGGGCGGAAAAAGGAAACGCCACTCGCCTTGTGTAAGATCCATGTGACACATGTTACCGGAGAAAAGGCCACCAGAACGATCACATTGGAAGACGGGATATTCAATTTCGAAGTTAATGACGGTGCTTATAAGGTTCTTGTAGAGAACACTGGACACAAATCCAGAGTTTTGGACCTGAAAGTCATTGGAGAAGATGTGGATTTAGGGGATATATATCTGGAAATAGGAGAGGAGATCGCATCAGCAGGGATTGAATCCAAATCTCTGATAAACCGCAAAGGGACCAGAATCACCTACGATGTTTCAAAAGACCCAGACGCGTCAAAAATCAACATGACCGAGATGATCTCCCGCATTCCTGAGCTGCGGATGGCAGCCTCCAACGGCAAACTCAAATTCGAGGACGAGAACATCTCTAAGATCCTGATTGACAACGCGGAAAGCGGCATCATCAACGAACGCAGACAATACCCAATGGAGTTCATCAAGGCCGACCACATGAGACAGGTTGAAGTGGTGCTACCCGGTGACATTGAGTACAACAACGACAAACCAATCTTGCTTATCACTCTCTCCAAGGCTCTCCCATACGGATTCGCCTCTAACCTTGAGATGACATCGACCTCAAAAAACAAGCATAATCCATCCACCGACATGGTGATCAACACTCCTCTGATCGGCATTGGGCTCGGCTATGTCTACACGTACGACAGAGCCCCAGCGCTCAAGGACGAAAGTGTCAGGGAAATGACCGATCCAGCCAGCCAGACCGGAAGGATAGAAAGTAGCAAATCCCGTTGGGACAAATCGCACACCCACAACATCAAGTCGAATTTTTTCAGAACTTTCGCTAATGAGAGCATCCGGTTCAACGCCTCACTGAACACCTCCTACAGCGATGCCACATCTTTCAGCGAATCCAAGACAACCCTTTACGACATGTCCGGCTCAATGAAGGACAAAGACGCGACAACAGTCTACGGTTCATCCAAGGCTCCATTTAGATTTAACGGGGCCCTGCGCCTGACCGGGTACTTCGGAGCCCCAACTGGAATCAAGGGAAGGGGAAAGAATCAGTGGGGCGTTGAATATGCCTACAAAGATTCATGGAGAGAATCAGACGAGACTTATGAGACATATTCACTGCTTTCATCTTCAGGAATTAAAGAGCATAGGACTAAAGCATCGCTCGAATTGAGGAACGTGCTGACGAGCCACATCATCACATCATCTTTCAAGATGGATGGAGGCTACTACAACAGGTCCTATAAAAACAATTCATCTTCCACAATGAATATCGAGGGTCTTGACTATCACCAGCAAGTATGCTTTGCCAATGTGACGTCATTAGGAGAGATTTTCAACAAAAAGTTGGGCTACATGCTGTCACTCAACAGTGAGTATCTATCAAACTCCGGTGATTTTCTTAACGGTTCAACCACTTCTCTACTTGATTACAGCACTTTCAATCTGAACCCCACATTTGGTCTCAATTGGCGTATAAAACGAAGCAGTTTAGGATTAACCTACGCCACCAAGGTGAAAAGGCCTGGCATCAATCAGCTCAATCCCTACGAGGATCGGACCAATCCCTACAACATTCGGACAGGAAATCCGAACCTAAAAGGAGAGAGAACTGACATGTACTCTCTTAACTACATGCTGAATCCGACCTTGAAATGGATGCGCAGTTTGTCTGTCTCCACCTCGTACTCAAACACAACTGACATGATCTCCAGAATAGTGACCACGAATGAAAGTGGGGTGGCCACCAGTACATTCTGCAACATAGGAAGTTCAGAGAGTTTCGGGATAAGGGCCATGACCAATTTTACGCCTTGCAAAAAATTGAGTATAAACATCATCGCTTCATATCAAAAGACCGCCACAACACTACCTTCTGGCAGAAAGAACACGTTCAGTTCTCCATCGGTCCTAACTTCTGTCAATTGGAATCCGAAATGGTTTGAACTGAACGGAACACTTCAAATCATGCCTTCACTAGCATCAGTCCAGACATCCAGACTGATCATGGAGCCAAGAGGAGAACTATTTCTCTCAAGGTACTTCAAACGTCCACACATAGGAGTCTCTATCTCAGCCTCAGACGTTCTCCACAAAGGAGGATTGAAAAGGAGTGTGATCCGGTACGACAATTTTGTGCAACACAACTACGTAGAAAGGCTCGGCAGAAGCTACATGGTCCGCGTGTACTGGAGATTTGGAAAGTTCCGCCAAACGCAATCTGTCGATGTAAAGGCATACGATATGCAGTAATCTCTATTTTGGCGAAAGCCCTGGAAGACAGAGGAATCTAAGAATCAATGAATATGCTAAAGCGGAAAATCGAAGCGTCAGCGGACAGGCTACAGTTAGCGATGCTGATCAGCGAGCCTGTGGGCGAACCTAAAGGCATCGTGCAGATTGTGCACGGAATGTGTGAGCACAAGGAGAGGTATGTTCCTTTCATGGAATATCTTTCCTCCCATGGGTACATCTGCGCCATACACGACCACCGGGGGCATGGCGAGACGGTCCTGAACGAAGAGGATCTCGGTTATATGTACAAAGGAGGCTGGAAGGCCCTTGTGGAGGACATAAGACTCGTGCAGAATGAGATCAAGGCCTCGTACCCGGTGCTGCCGTACACTTTGTTCGGACACAGTATGGGATCGATGGCAGTGCGCTCGTTCACAAAATGTTACGATGACAGCATCGACACACTATTCGTCTGTGGATGTCCAAGCTACAACCCTGCTGGAGGAGCAGGACGATTTCTGGCAAGCGTGATAGGAATGTTCAAGGGGGAACACTACCGCTCACCTCTCCTTCAGAAACTGTCTTTCGGCTCATTCAACAAACCGTTCGAGTCCGAGGGCTACCCATCAGCTTGGGTCTGCTCCGACAAGGGCACCTTGGAAGCTTACCACAACGACCCATACTGCACATTCACCTTCACAGTCAACGGGTTCAAGAACCTTTTGGATCTAATGCAGGACTGCTACAGCCCTAAGGGTTGGAAGATGGCCAATCCTGATCTGCCAATCCATTTCATCTCCGGAGCGGAGGATCCTTGCCGGATTTCCGACAAAGCAATCGGCAAGGCGGCAAATCTGATGAAGCAAGTAGGTTACAGCCACACAGACCTACATCTCTACCCAGGAATGCGCCACGAAATTCTCAACGAGACAAACAGAATCCAAGTCTGGGAGGATGTCCTCGCCAGACTGGCATAAAAAAGTGCTTACTCTGTTGGAATATTCCTAATAGACCTTGACCTTGAGTTTTGAATATGCCCTCTCTACCTTCTGAAGGGCTTTCTCCACAGTCTCGTCAGTGGCAAGGATGACACCGACCCTGCGATGGCCTCTGATTTCAGGCTTTCCGAAGAACCGAACCTGAACGCCCGGTTCCTCAAGAACCTTGTCAACATCTTGGAACTCATATTCATTGGTATTTCCCTCGACAACGATCGCCTTCGAGGCTGACGGCCCATAAAAACGGACTTCAGGAATCGGCAGTCCAAGTACAGCGCGCGCATGAAGGGCGAACTCGGACATGTCCTGCGAGATCATCGTCACCATTCCGGTGTCATGCGGTCTTGGAGACACTTCACTGAATATCACATCCTCTCCTTTGACGAAGAGTTCGACTCCGAATATTCCGTAGCCGCCCAGCGCCGCGGTGATTTTCCCCGCTATCTCCTGAGCCTTCTTCTCAGCGGCTACGCTCATGCCCTGAGGCTGCCAAGACTCACGATAATCCCCATCGACCTGATGATGGCCCACTGGTTTGAGGAAAGTAGTTCCGGCACAATGACGTACAGTCAAAAGAGTGATCTCGTAGTCAAAATCCACGAAGCCCTCAACGATGACCTTTCCGCCTCCGGCACGTCCGCCCTCCTGAGAGATCTTCCACGCCTTAGCGACCTGAGACTCATCCCGCACCACACTCTGGCCATGGCCGGAAGAGCTCATCACAGGCTTCACCACACACGGGAAGCCAATCCGAGCCACAGCGGCCTTGAACTCATCCTCTGTCTGGGCGAACTCGTATCTTGAGGTTGGAATGCCAAGTTCCTCGGCAGCCAGACGCCTGATCCCCTCCCTGTTCATTGTCAGGTAAGTGGCATTGGCGGTCGGGATTACCTTATAGCCCTTCTTTTCGAGCTCAACAAGTTTCGGAGTAGCAATAGCCTCGACCTCTGGGATGATCAGATCAGGTTTTTCTTCCTCTATCATGGAAGCAAGTGCTTCTCCGTCAAGCATCGACAGAACATGAGACGACTGAGCAACCTGCATCGCCGGAGCGTTCGGATATTTATCCACAGCCACGACATGCACACCGTAGCGCTCAAGTTCAATAGCGATTTCTTTTCCAAGTTCTCCAGATCCGCAGAGAACGGCCTTTTCCCCGACAGGAGTGAAAGGATTACCAATGTTTGCCATACCGAAAATGTGTTTGAATCCTCAAATTTACGAATATTCACCCACAGGGACAAGGTTTTTTAAGATCTGCTGACACCTGTTCCTTACGTTCAAAGAACAAAGACATTCCCGAATTTTGGTAACGTGCAAAATTCGGGAATGTCTTTGTTCTTTAACGTCTCAACCTGATGTCTAACCTCTTCCTGAATCGGAAATAAGGTCGTGCAGATTGCGGTTGAAGTCGGAGCGGGACAGGAGATCCTCAAGG
>CAKUSF010000131.1 GCA_934678915.1 uncultured Bacteroidales bacterium | reverse complement strand
CTTGCGGCGAGCCCTTGAGGCTACTGAATTTACTGATCTTGGCATAAATTGATCTTTTTCCGGAGGCAGTGACCGCCTTGTGGCGATTCTTTTCTACTGCGTTCCAAGTTAAACATTAAAAAACTACAGGACCAGAAGCTCTTTTACTCTCTTCACGTCATCCTGATGGAGGATAGCGAAGTGGTCAAGATTTCTCTTACGCTTCTTGGTCTTCTTGGTGAGGATGTGGCTGTGATAAGCGTGCTTCCTCTTGATTTTTCCCGATCCGGTAAGCGTGAAGCGCTTTTTGGCACCGGAGTTGGTTTTAAGCTTTGCCATTGTTTTAAAAATTAAACGTTAATATTGTTCTCCGCACCTAGCGGATTACTTTTTCTTAATAGGAGCGATCATCATCGTCATTCGCTTTCCTTCCAAAGTCGGCATGTTCTCTGCTCTGCCATATTCCTCAAGTTCGACGGCAAATCGAAGGAGTTGCTTTTCACCCTGCTCAGCGAACATGATTGAACGACCGCGGAAGAATATTGAAGCCTTAACTTTCGATCCTTCCTCAAGGAACTCTTGAGCGTGCTTGAGTTTAAATTGGAAGTCGTGCTCATCGGTATTTGGCCCGAAGCGGATTTCCTTGATGACAACCTTGGAGGCATTCTGCTTCATCTCCTTGGCCTTTTTCCTCTGTTGGTAGAGGTACTTCTGGTAGTCAAGAATCTTGCAGACAGGAGGATCTGCCTTGGCACTGATCTCAACAAGATCGAGCTCAAGCTCGTCCGCCATCTTCAAGGCTTTGGAAATAGGATAAATTCCCGGTTCCGCAATGTTATCACCGACCAAACGTACCTGTGATGCGGTGATCTCCTCGTTGATGTTCAATTCATCGTCCGCTTTCTGACGGACGAAAGGACGCGGTCCGCGTGCTCCTGCTGGTCTTGGACCTGCGCTTGGTCTGAATGCGGTGGCTGGTTTAGGGCCTCCGTAGTGTGGTTTCGGCTTGTAAGGCATTCTGCTCTGTTTAAAACTCTCCTATAATATTATTAAAAAATCATTTGCCGCAGACTCATCACTAAGCTAGTTCTTTAGCCACTTCGGCCTTGAACCAAGTGATGAAGTCTTCGACTTTCATCGTGCCAGCATCAGCACCTTCCCTTCTAACGGAAACGGTACCGTCCGCCACTTCTTTTTCTCCTACGATGGCTAGAACTGGGACTCTGAGTAGAGAAATTTCACGGATTCTCTTTCCAAGAGTCTCATTCCTGTCATCTACAGAAGTGCGAATATCGGAATTATTCAGCAAACTGCAAACTTTTTTTGCATATTCAGCGTATTTCTCGCTGACTGGAAGCACTTTGATCTGATCAGGACTGAGCCAAAGAGGTAGATGGCCGCTGGTGTGCTCAAGAAGCACAGCGGTAAATCTCTCGATAGATCCGAATGGAGCGCGGTGAATCATGACCGGACGCTTCTTGCTACCATCAGCATCGGTATATTCAAGTTGGAACCTCTCAGGCAGGTTGTAGTCTACCTGAATGGTGCCGAGCTGCCACTTTCTTCCGATAGCGTCCTTGACCATGAAGTCGAGTTTCGGGCCATAGAAGGCTGCTTCACCATATTCAACGACAGTCTTGAGTCCCTTCTCGGCAGCGGCTTCGATGATGGCATTCTCTGCCTTTTCCCAGTTCTCGTCGCTTCCGATGTATTTGGTCTTGTTGTTAGGATCCCTGAGGGAAACCTGAGCCGTGTATTTGTCGAACTTAAAGATTCTGAACACATAGAGGATCAAGTCGATGACTTTCTCAAACTCTCCCTTGAGCTGGTCAGGGGTCACGAACATGTGGGCGTCATCCTGCGTGAAGGAACGAACTCTGGTAAGTCCGTGGAGCTCTCCGCTCTGCTCGTAGCGGTAAACGGTTCCAAATTCTGCAAATCTCAAAGGCAAATCTTTGTAAGATCTTGGGGATGAACGGAATATCTCGCAGTGATGAGGGCAGTTCATCGGTTTGAGCATGTATTCCTCACCCTCCTGAGGAGTGTGGATCGGCTGGAATGAGTCCTTACCGTACTTGGCGTAGTGGCCTGAAGTTACGTACAAGTCCTTGCTTCCGATGTGAGGGGTGACAACAGGCAGGTAGCCATATTCATTCTGCTTCTTGCGGAGGAATTTCTCAAGCTCGAATCTCATCACGGAGCCTCTTGGCAACCACAGAGGCAGTCCTAGGCCTACACGGGATGAGAACGTAAAGAGTTCCATCTCCTTGCCAAGCTTGCGGTGGTCACGCTTCTTGGCCTCTTCGAGGAGGACAAGATATTCATCGAGCATCGACTTCTTAGGGAAGGTGATTCCGTAGATTCTGGTGAGTTGCTCGCGTTTCTCGTCACCACGCCAGTAGGCTCCAGCGATAGCTGTCAGTTTGACGGCCTTGATCACCTCGGTGTTGCGAAGGTGCGGTCCACGGCAAAGATCCGTAAAATGGCCATTGGTGTAGTAAGTGATTGTACCGTCAGCGAGTTCGTTGATGAGTTCGCACTTGTACTTGTCACCGGTTTCCTCAAAATGCTTGAGAGCATCGGCCTTAGACACGTCCTGACGGACGAAGTCCTGCTTCTCACGAGCCAACTCAAGCATCCTCTTCTCAATCTTGGCAAAGTCAGCGTCAGTAATCTGACGGCCACCGAGATCTACATCGTAGTAGAATCCATTCTCAATAGCAGGCCCGATACCGAACTTAACGCCAGGGAATATGTCCTCAAGAGCCTCCGCCATCAAGTGTGATGAGGAGTGCCAAAAAACTCTCTTTCCTTCATCATCGTCCCACTTCAAAAGGACGATTGAACTATCTTCCTCAATCGGACGGTTCAGGTCGTAGGTAACGCCCTTACTAACAGTCGTGTCTGTCGCAGGCTTCACTGCAACCGCCAAAACTTCCTCCGCAAGCCTAGGGCTGATGCTCTTGGCTATTTCATAACCTGTAACGCCTTTCTCGAAGGCCCTGACACTACCGTCAGGAAATGTAATGTTAATCATAAATAAACTAAAATAAATTGGTCTGACCAGTATTTACAGACCAAGTACTTGAACTTGGCCAGCCATATTATTAGCCAAGGCGCAAAGATACGAAATATTTTGCTATTTTTGCATAAATATTAAAGCGATAGAGCGATGAAAAAAGAGTTTTCGTCTAGTGTTTCATGGAACAGTGCTGCTGTGTCCGGACTTGTTATGGCCATAGCCACAATCATTCTCGACTACCTGCCAACATTGGCATTGGCAATAGGAATAAATGGCTTCTTCGGCAGTTTCTTTTTGTTTTTGATCAAGATTGCAAAGATTGTTGCCTGCATCTACTTGTTCCGCCTGTTGATGCTGCGTTTCTTCAACTCTTATGAGGTTGACTACACGCGGTTTCAGCACTATGGCCTGAAGTTAGCTTTTTTCTCATCCATCTTGGTTGCCGGTTTTTCAATACTTCAAATGCTTGTCATCAGCCCGGAGACCATGACACAGGTAATTCAGGAAGTCCAGAGTTCTTACCAAAATCTAATGGATTCCAACACAATGGCAGCAATGGAAAAAATGCTGTCCAAACTTCCGGTAATAACTTTCTTCTTCTCACTAATCTACTGCTACCTTTGGGGATGGATCCTTTCAACAACCTTTGCAAGAAGGCTTTTCCCGGTAGATCAGTTCGGAGAGCGACCACAAAATGACCAAAACAACGACAATAATAACCTCTGATTCTCATGGAATATTCAAAAGATCTCTCAATAATAATTCCTCTTCTGAACGAAGAAGAGTCTCTTCCGGAGCTTCTGGCTTGGATAAGAAGCGTAATGAATGCCAATGGGTATGAATATGAAGTCCTCTTCATCGATGACGGAAGCACCGATGGATCGTGGGCGAAGATTCAGGAACTTTCCAAAGGCGATGAAAGAATCAAAGGAATATCCTTCCGTCGCAACTACGGTAAGTCGGCAGCCCTCTACGAAGGTTTTGCGAAGGCTGAGGGGCGAGTTGTAGTCACGATGGACGCGGACTTGCAGGACTCACCGGAGGAGATTCCTGAAATGTACCGGATGGTAACAGAGGAAGGCTTCGATGTCGTCTCTGGCTGGAAGCAGCATCGTCAGGACAACAAACTGACCAAGAACCTTCCTTCTAAATTGTACAACGCGACCGCTCGCTGGATTACAGGGATTAAGCTGCACGACATGAACTGCGGCCTCAAAGCCTACAAGAACGAGGTTGTCAAGAACATCGAGGTTTATGGTGAGATGCACAGATACATCCCTTATTTGGCGAAGAATGCCGGATTCGGAAAAATCACCGAAAAACCTGTCCACCATCAGAAAAGAAAGTACGGGAAGAGTAAGTTTGGCCTTGAGCGGTTCGTCAACGGATTTCTCGATCTACTATCGCTTTGGTTCCTAAGCACTTTCGGCAAGAAGCCGATGCACTTTTTCGGATTCTCAGGCCTGCTGATGTTCCTTGTTGGTTTTGTGATGACGATTTGGATAATCGTAGCAAAACTCATCCATCAAGCACAAGGAGTACATTTCAGAGCAGTCACTGATCAGCCACTTTTCTACCTTGCCATTCTTGCAGTTATCCTCGGTGTGATGTTGTTCCTCGCTGGGTTCATCTGCGAGATGGTTTCCCGCAATTCCCCTGAGAGGAACAAGTACAACATCAAAGATAGAATCGACTGATCATCAGCCCACATCTTCTGCACCAAGCATTGACAAGTGCTTGACTTCATCTTCGAATTTGTCTCGCGGAACAGCGGCCTTGTTGCGGATTTTCGCGCGATAGTTATAGACAGTGTTGGCGGAGTAGTGGAGCAATGAAGCCATCTTTCCGGAGTCTGTCACACCGAGCCTGATCAAAGCGCAGATTCTGAGTTCGGGCGTGAGACTGTCACCGTCCTTCAATGTTATCCTCTCATCCTCGACGAGCAGGGAATTCACCTGTGTCACGAAATCCGGATAAAGGTTGAGAAACGCCTCATCAAACATCTTGTAGAACTGCCGGATGTCATCCTCGACCGGAGGTTCGGACTCGATCTCATCAATCAGATACTTGTAGTCGCCCCTGCGGAGGTATTTTAGGAAATGATTCTGGTTCTTACGGTTTTTGTTGATGTTGTCTGAAACCTTCTCCATAAATAGCGCGATGTACTCTTCTTTGACCTTGTCCGATTCTTCCAATCGTAAATTAAGAGCCTTTAACCTTTCATTAGTCTTGCGCAGGATCTTATGATGTCGTAACAATGCTGCCAGCAGGAAAGCCAGCACTATCAGAAGGAGGCTCACGAAAGCCATGCCTGCAAGGATCAGATGCCGCTGCCTGGCTTGTTTAGTCTCATAGGCGCGTTCCACCATCGGGAAGAACTGAGATATCTGCCAAGGCCTAAGCTTCCCATTGAAAGCCAACGCGTCCGGAAGACTATAGTCAGCGACATACCTGAACGCCCTGTTGATGTCCCCCGCCTGAAACAGCATGCGGGCCACGTCATTCAAGGCCGCATAGTCTCTCTTGGCGCATCTGACATCGGAAATTGCAGACTTGCAGAGCCATTCCAACTTTTGCTTCCAATCTTTCGGAGATATTCCCTCCGCATAGAACCAACATGCGGCCGCATAGTCAGAGGACCATTCCTC
>CAKUSF010000130.1 GCA_934678915.1 uncultured Bacteroidales bacterium | reverse complement strand
GCCCCAGAAGTCCTTGATCCATGTTTTTGCGTATGAATTTCTCATGTCACTTAGTCTTTAGGGAAGTTCTGATGAATATAAGCCTTCTTAAGCCGTGTCAGTCCGATGAGAGGCACTAGGATAAACAGGAGCAGATAAATCGCCTGCTTCCACCATCCAGCAAATCCGGCTCCGAAAATGGCTTCTTGAACATAAAATTCATAGTAATGCCTAAGCGGGAACGCAGAAGCAAGCCCTTGAATGTAAGGAGGCATCGCCTCGATTGGAAGTGTAAAGCCGGAAAGCGAGAATCCAAGCACGCTGTAAAGGGCACCGATACTCAATGCCAACCTCGGCACCGGGAGCATCTCGATGATGAAGATCGCTATCGCCTCACTGGCGAAAATCATCAGGAATATTCCCAAGAACATGTTCCAGATCGATCCGGCCAATGGGAAATGCAACTGATGGTACATCAGCAGGATAAGGATCAGTCCTATCGCTGAGAATGTCAGAGTCCAAACAAGCAGCTTGCCGGCAAGAGCAGTCACGATAGAGTTGCCCGAAGTCTGGAGCAAATGACGTGACGTTCCGTACTTCAACTCTGCACCTAATGAATATATCAGGACGATTATCACTATCATCTCCAGCACACCCGGCAGCAGGACGCTACACAAGTAATAACCATAGTTGGTCGTGGTGTTGCCTATCTGATGCAAATCCACATTGACAGGCTGGATCATACCCATGATCTGACTGTCATTGTAGCCCCTGGCCCTGAACGCCTCTCTCTGCACGGCTCCGTTGGTCAGGTTGACCATCGTAAGCAGATCCTTCCATGCCAACGCTCCGCTGACGAAGTACAATCCGTTGACATAGAACGTGATCTTCGGCTGCCTGTTTGCCTGAATGTCATCATTCATCCCTACCGGAACGACACACACAGCTGCAATCTTGCCTCTGTTCATGTCCTCTCTTGCAGCAGCGAACGAATCGTAGTGGACAACCTTGCCTAACTGGGTGGCGTCCAACTGCTGGCAGAAATTCCTGGAAGTCGATGAATAGTCATAATCCACAAGACCAATCGGAACATCACTAGGCAGGCCAGCCTTCAGAAATGTCAGAAAGAATATGGCACAGAACGCGATCACGCCTACGGAACCCAAAAGATAGAGCGGACGCTGCCGGATTATCCTGAGTTCGCGGCGCGCGACCGCAATTATTTTCTGCCAATTGTTGTTCATAAACGTTATCTCTCGAAAGATGTAAATTCTTACTAATAAATTATCACACGTTCGTAATAAGTGCCAGAACAATCCATTCACGTTACCCCTACCCTAAATCCCTCCCCTCGGGGGAGGGACTTGCCACCGCAAGCGGTAAATCAGGTAAAAAGCAAAAGTGGCACTTTTCCTTTATTTTACGATGGCGGACATGCCAGGACGAATTCCGTCAACCTTCACATCTGGAACAGCCCTGACCTCGAAAGTCTTTGCATCGTACATTCCGGTCTCCTTGGTCGCTTTCCATGTAGCGTAAGACTCGCGGACAGCCACATAGTTGACAGTGGCAGGAACCTCCTTGCCGTCAAGAGCTGGGATGATTACAGTAATCTTATCGCCCTGCTTCATGCCGTGGAGATAGTCCTCACGAACATTGAACGTGAACCAGATGTCGTTCAAATCAGTAACACTGGCAACTGGAGCGCCCTGACCAACAAGTTCACCCACCTTAGGAAAAACAGCTGAAATGATTCCGTCTGACGGAGAGGTCAGGTACAACTCACCCAAATAGGACTCAACCTCCATCAACGCACCGTTTGCTTGGTCAACAAGAGCCTGAGCAGCAGCCTTATCCTCAGCGCGTGCTCCGTTCACGGCCATGTCGTACTGACTCTTCGCGGCTTTAGTCTGAGCCACCGCAGCATCGTACTTAGCCTTGACCTCATCGTATTTTTGAGCCGCGATAACTTTCTGGTCGTAGAGTTTCTGAATCCTTTCGAAAGACTTCTTCATCACGTCTTCCTGAACAAGAGCTGTCTGATAAAGCTCGTAGGCACCGGCTATCTGTTCTTTGCGAGCCCCGTTCTGAGCTTTCCTGCTCTGTGCGCTCACAGCGGCCTTCACGGCATTTGCCTGAGCTAGTTTTGCGCGTACCTCAGGAGAATCGATGAACGCAACGGTGTCACCTTTATGAACCATCTGTCCCTCTTTGACGTACATCTCCTCAATTCTTCCTGGAACCTTACCGGAAACCCTATATTCACTAGCCTCGGCTTCACCTTGAATTACCAGTGGCTTTGGTTTTGAAACGAAATAGCCGATGACAGCGATCAGAAGAATGATCACAATAAGCGCCACAATGCCAATCACCAGATTGTAGCTTTTCTTTTCCTTTTCCATAATATTCATTAATTTTTATTATTTACTTATTTTGACTGCGCGTGGTTGTTGCCTTCAGCCTTGTTTAGATTAGCGGCTAGCATCTGAAGCTCGATACCCGCATCAATATATTCAGAATGAGCCTTGAGCCATGCGGTCTGGGCGGCAAGGGCGATGTTGGTCTCGATCACACCCTCTTCGAATCCGACCGTTGCGGTACGGAGATTTTCCTCTGCACTAGCCAAATTGTTTTGAGCCATGGTAAGTTTCTCAAAAGCTTCGCCTTCTTGCTTGCGGAGCTGAGTCACCTGAAGATTGATCAGATTCTTGGCGTCTTCAAGTTGGGTTCTGTAGAGAGTAGCCTCAGCCTTAGCCTTACGGGTCTTGCTCAAAGCCTCGAAACCGTGGAACAGAGGGATGTTCACCATGACTCCGGCATTGAAGAATCCACCCCAATCTTTCTGAAAGCCGTTCTTCAAGTTTGGATTGGTGACAGAATAGCCGGCCATCAACGCAATCTTCGGCATCATGTCAGCCCTTGCGACACGAACCTTTCCGTCATAAATCTTAGATGCGAGCTCAAGACTTCTGGTCTCTGGCCTATCCTCATAGATTTGATCAAGTGCTTTTTCCGAGTTCATCTGAGGGACAGGAATGTCTGAAAGTGTCTCATCTGCAAGAACTATCTCAGTGTTGAGATCCATTCCTATTTGCTTGCAGAGAAGCATCTTGGCCAAAGTCAATCCGTTGTCAGACTTTGTCTTCAACATGTCAGCCTCATTGGCTTTTACTTTTATCTGAAGGGCGTCAGACTCAGTGGCGACTCCTTCTTTAACAGAAAGCTCCACATCGTGCTCCATCTTGTGAAGCAGGTCAGCATAAGCATCAGCAAGCTTCTTCTTGTTCGCAATGGAAACAATCTGCCAATATGCCTGATCGACATCCACTATTATTTGCTGGTACTGCTGGTCGTACTGAGTTTTTGACAACTCCTCTGCCAATTTGGCAATGTGATTGGCAGCGATGATCTTCCCTCCCATAAATACAGGTTGCTGAACAGTCACCGCTCCAGCAAATATGTTATGAAGATCTGGATGGAATGCATCATCAATCTCTTTTCCCAAAGCGTTAATTGTCTGAGACATGTCTGCCTGAGACAACGCTCCCATGACTGTCTGCCACATTGGGCTGTTCATGTACTCAAGAGCCGCAGCCGGATTGGACTTTATTGCAGTCATCAGATTCTGAGCAAAATCCTGAGCTTGAGAATGAATCAGCGTACCCATGTTTTGAAGCTTTTGCGATGTTGCATCACTGACAAGGGCGATGTCATTCGCATTATAGACGTAAGCACCTGTGGCTGAGACATTAGGAAGATAGTTAGCAAATGCAATCTTTCGATCGTAACCAGCCATTTCAATCTTAGTCTCGGCCTGTTTTAGGGTCTTGTTGTTCTCAATCGCCAGTTCGCGGCATTGCTCCAACGTCAGTGTCTGTTGGGCATTCATCAGCATTGGCGCAAAAGCCAAAGTGATAAACGTTGAGATTGTGACAATGTACTTTTTCATATTCATTTATTCTTGTTTTCCTTGTTGTGTCAAGCGTTAGGCTTCCCTACAAAATAATTGCCAAATTACACCATTAGCACGAACAATAGGATTCAATAATTGTCAAAAGGTAGAATATTGCGAATTTTTGCAATAACACAAATTATTCTTAAATTTGCAGGCGAACACTAAAAGCATTTACTGCATGACAGATTCTTTATTAAATATTGGTCTCAGGCAAATCCGTAAACTCGTTCCTGTACAGAACGAAATTCAACTGGGCGATGACTTCTTCATCATGGAAGTGAAGTACAGCGACAATCTACAATTCCTGAAATATCCTTGCCGCAGCGATGCCTACATCGCTATTTTCTGTAAATCCGGAGGGTTGAACATTGAAGTAAATCTTCGATCATATTCAATTACCAAGGGGATGCTGTTCGTAGGCACTCCTGGGAACATAATAAAGATTAACAAGTCGGAGCAAGATGAGAACATTGCGTTCGAGTTCATAGTCGTTGCAATTTCTAAGGAGTATCTTTCCAGCATAAGTTTCGACTTTAAGAAAATTTTTGATGATCGGTTGAAGCTCCTCACCGAGCCATGCGTCGAGCTGGAAGATAGAAACATTGCTTTCTGCTCCAAGTATTTAGACCTTATCGGTGAAATTCTATCCTCAGCGGTTCCAAACAAAAGAGACGCGGTCAGTTCTTTGATCGCTTCTCTGTTTTACGTGCTTGGAGGATTGATGGAAAAGAGTGCGGTAAGAGCTCCGGAACTTCCAGGAGGGACAGTCAACACAAGGGTTAAGCTGATTTTCGAGCATTTTATGGCGCTTGTAACTGAACACCATACGTCAGAACGCAACATGGCTTTCTATGCCAGTCATTTGGGACTTACGCCAAAGTACCTCTCAAAACTCATTAAACAAGTCAGCGGGAGGTCAGCTCCTGACTGGATTGACTCATTTGTCATTCTTGAGGCTAAGAATATGTTGAAGTACACTGATGACAGCATCAAGGAGATTGTTTTTAAGCTACATTTCCCGAATCCTTCCGTGTTCTACAAATTTTTCAAGGCTCATACAGGAATGACTCCAAGTGAATATAGAAACGTATAATTTACGACAATCTGTAAGTAAAGGAATTGCATTTGTGAACGATTGATGCAAAAATCGTTTTAAAAAATTAACAAAAAGCTTTGCATATTCAACAAATCTTAATACCTTTGTCCTCGGACAGACAAAAGTTCTTTTTGTTGTCTATTTGTTAAGTTCGTTTTATATACAACAGGCCGTCTCTTTGGGGAAAGAGGCGGCCTATTTTATTTTGCTTGAGCCCGCTGCGCGTGGCAACGCGCCTTGGATTGGGACTTTTCCGATAAGGGAGGCTTTCCCGGTAAGGTAGCCCCGTTGCTAGGAGGACATGGCGGCCCTTTACCCGGACAGGGCGCGCGAAGCGCGTAGGCCGCCATGTCCTCCTAGCAGCGGGGCCAAACGCATGGTAAATCATTGTCTGATCCTTCATTTTCATAGGAATTATTAGCATCCTCTCTAAGCCTAAACGCAACACGTTCAGTGTCAACGAGTGGTAGGGAACGTATTAATTATCATATAGTTGACACTATACCTTAGGTGCTAAACCGCCAAAGACTAGTAGCTAAAACATTCATTAACAATGATTTACAAATCACGCCACTTCCATAGGAGCAGGGTCGCGAGTTCAAGGCGGGAGCATAACAATAAAGCCATCCGAGATTCG
>CAKUSF010000129.1 GCA_934678915.1 uncultured Bacteroidales bacterium | reverse complement strand
CTATTCTTTCATCACAGTGAGAAGTTGATCGTAGTTGTCCACGCAGTCGTACCGGACATCAGCTCCACTCAGGTTATTGAAAAGAGCCTTCGCACATCTTATCTTTGCCGTCTCGATCGGCCTGAGTTCCATAGAACTTATGTTCCCTTTGGTCTCGGCTATGAAGAAGACGTGCTTTACCGTCCCTTTGTTGAACGCAATAGCCCAATCCGGGGAATAATTTCCGACCGGTGTCGGGATCTGGAAACCTCGGGGAAGTTTTGCATAAACGCAAACCTCTGTGGCCTGATCGAGTGACCTTGCGAACTTTTTCTCATTGTTGTCATCAGAGATGCCATCGGTAAAGACATAATCCTGGATGCTCTTGGTAGCTCGGTACGCCTTTCCAATGTCTTGGCTGCGCTTCTCTTTCGTGAATATGTCGCTGTCGTAGGTCTCCATAAGCTTGTCGTACTGAATATGCTCCACAATGATGGTCGCCTTTTCATCTTTGATCAAGCGGCTGACCTTGGTGATGAACTCTTCCGGATTGCCTCGGAACATTGCCAGTTTCTTAGGTCTGATGCCACGGAGGATTGCCGCTGCGGTCTTTCGTGTCAAAGAGCTCCTCTTCGCAATGTCACCGACAAGGTCGTATGTAACAGTCGAAGTGCAGACAGTCGTCATGCTTTTTGTCGTGGTTTGTTCTCCACCAAAACTGTCCACGCCCTCTTGATCACCGACGGTCATCACATACCTTAGTTCTGAGACGAACAGATTAGCGTCAATTGAACGTATGGCATGATCAATCAGTTCTTTGCTGTCATAATGAACTGTGTAGACATACTTATGGTTGATCAGTTTCCAAAGATCCTGGAACTCTTTCCTGCTGAAGTTTGCATTGAGAGCATTGTCCGGAGTCTTCGTGCTGTAACCGTTCTCGACCATGTTCGAAAGTTCGACTTTTTCATCGTAGATGGACTGAATAAGTTTGTGCACTTCTGCCTCAATTGGCCTAAGGACCAGAGGCATAGGTTGTAGTGCCTTGTTTTTCAGATCATCCTTGTACCTCTGAGTGATGTTGTTGTTCTCATCAACATACCCGCAGCCAATCAAGAAGGCGGAAATCATTATGGCTTCCTGTCTGTTAATTGTCTGCATGCCACCATCTGCTCTGGTGACAACTTTAACTTCAAAGAAATTGATGTCAGCTTTTGTCGGCCTTTCACGAAGTGATTCCTTGGTTTCCTTTTGAAGTCCGTCCACAAAGTCCATGTAACTCTCATTGGCAATGACAGTCAGTTTGTTGACTTCTTGAACATCGTCGCCGAGTTCTTGATAATCCATCCTGTTTCCCTGCTGGTCAACACAAAGACGAAGACCTCGTCCGACTTCCTGACGCTTTGCGATCGCTGAGTTAGCATGACGGAGAGTGCAAATCTGGAACACATTCGGATTGTCCCATCCTTCACGCAGTGCGGAGTGTGAGAATATGAACCTGCAAGGCTCATCAAAACTCAACAGTCGCTCCTTGTTCTTAAGAATCAGATCGTAAGCCGAGATGTCATCTGACATGTCGCTGCCACGCTTTGTCTCGCTGTCAATGCTGCGTCCGGTCTTCTTGTCAATGGAGAAGTAACCTCTGTGCACCTGCGCGACATCGAAACGCCTTAGGTATCGCTGGTAATCATCATCGAAGAAAGGAAGGTTCTCATTCAGATAGTTTGAATATTCCTCCTCGAAGATATTCCAGAATTTTCCTTTGACCTCCTCGCTGGCCTCATTGTAGCTTTTGTAATTCGCTACTTCGTCAAGGAAGAAGAGAGACAGGGTCTTGATCCCTTTGTTGAAGAGATCACGTTCTTTCTCGAAATGTGAAGCTATTGTTTCACGTATCTGGACTCTCTGCATCGTCTCCTGGCTGCTGTCGCCATAGACCTCGCCCTTGTGGATAGTGATGCCATTCGTGAATGAGACAGAATCATTGTAGACGTTGATGTCAGAGATGGTGAATCCGTCATATTCATGAAGTTCCGACACCGAGTAAAGGCTGTCGTGGACATCGAATTTTCGGGTTTCCTTCCTGATGCCGTTCGCACCTTTGACCTCCAGTTCAATCCTGGCGACCGGAGGCCTGTTTTTCGACAGAATGATGCTGTCAAGGTACAAGTATGAGCTTGTCCCTCTCAGATTCTTCACCTCAAAGCCTTTCACTTGAATTTTCTTGACGAGTTTCTGTTTGTAGGCATCAAGTGCGTCAAGGGCATAGACGCAGTTATGGCTGGTCTTATGGGTGGCGGAATAATATAGGACAAACAGCGGCTTGAATCTTTTCAATGCCGCCTGTGTGGCCGTCCCTTCCATTTTCTGCGGTTCGTCCATGATGATGATCGGTCTGTTGGCCGCGATCACATCAATCGGTTTCCTGCTGCCGAAATCGTCCCTTTCCGAATATATGATGCGGCTTTCCTTGTTCTTGGCGCCCTCTTTCAGAGATGAAGCGAAAGCTTGGGTGTTGATGATCATAACATTAATGCCTGCATCGCTTGAAAATGAGTCGAGCTGCTGAAGGTTTGCGCTGTTGTAGATGAAGTGTCTGGCTTTTTTACCGTAGTACTCCATGAAGTGATCCTCCAACATCCCGAAGCTTTTGGACACTCCCTCTCTGATGGCTATGCTTGGCACCACAACAATGAACTTACTCCATCCGTAACGCTTGTTCAGTTCAAACATAGTCTTGATGTAGACGTAAGTCTTGCCAGTTCCGGTCTCCATCTCGATGTCAAGACCGACTCTTCCAAGATCGTGCGAAAGAGCCTTTGACTGAGGAATGTTGTTGGATTCCTGAATGTTACGGATGTTGGTAGACATGTTTTGGTCAGAGAGTTCTATGTCTGCGTTTCTGAAGCCTGCGTAGTCGTCATCATAAGTGATCCGTCCGACATCCTTATTACCTAAGTCCCTGCGGTACTGAAACCCATCTCGGGACGGTTGCCCCGCAAAGACCGCAACCGTACTCTCCACCGCGTCAGTCTGGTACTGTTGTATCTTGAAGTTGAATTTCATTTGTTTCTGTTTTTATTTCAATATGATCCAAATACCTCGGGTTGTCCCTTGGCGTCTTAGTGTTCCTGATTCTTGTAACTCTTTGAGTATTTCTCTCGTCCTGCGATCGCTAATGCCAAGTTTATCAGATAGTTCTTTGCGTGAAATCGATGGGTTTGACTTTATGAGAAGCAAAGCTTGGTTATTAAACTCGTTTTGGATCACATTTGGATCATTTGGATCATTTGGCACAGATGGACTCGCTGTAAGATTCGCCCTGAACATGAAATCATCTTGCCTGAAGATAGGGTTCGGCCAGCCACCTTCTTCCAATTCTCTGTACATTCTGTCAACTCCTTCTCCAAATTCACGAATGAACTCATATTCTTTCATAAATGAGGCAATCTTGGGGTTACGTGAGAAATGAGTTGTGCGCATGTTGTGAAGGCGGACTCTTCCTGGAAGAATTCCAGGGCTTTCTACCGTGAAGTGATCGTCAAATAACTTTATATGGATATCTGTCCCGAGGATGGAATAGTCCCTGTGCGCCACCGCATTCACTATTAACTCAGTCCAACAGAACTCTGGATATTCAGGTTTGGTCACAAATAGGGCATTTGAGTCAAGATATGTGCGTTCTTTTATTTGCGTTTTGACATAAGCAATGGCCGTTTGTGTCATTTCAAGAATCTTTCCTTTAAAAGTAACGTCTTTGATGACATTCATTTCCCGCCCGACTTTCTCTTCTCTTCCATCATATCTGATAAACCGAATGTGGGCACGTTGAAAGAATCGTTGTGGGTCTTTGCCAAAAAGCAGGATCGCAGCACCGCTTATTTGTTCTTTTCCATCTTTTACGATAATGTAATCTCCGTTTGAACGCAAAAACGACAGGGCATCTTTCTTGTAGCCAATTCTTTTGCAATAACTCGAAACAAAGTCTAAATCAAGGTCTTCAACAGTAGCACGTGAAACAGGATAATCTTCGAAATACTGCACTCCTTTAGCCAGCATGATCTGCATTCTGTCATCAAAAGACAATCTCTTTGATTTGTCACCAACACGATAGTATGAATCATCCGCTGTTGTAGAATGCATAGCAGAGCTTTGTTCGACATCAAGTATCAAGATATGGTTATCTTTTCCTTTCTTATCAGAACATTTGATTCTTCGTGGGTGGACATTAATGGAAGGGATGCAATAGTCGAATGGAACACGCAGCAAATCGCTAATATGGTCGCTATGCTCATCAATGCCGGACACACTGCCATCGTCTTCGATACCGATAGCTATTGTACCTCCATCAGCATTGGCCATAGCAACCATAATAATTGCCAAAGCCTTCGGCTCTATCCGTGCGCTTTTCCTGTCAAAAGTCTGACCTTCAGGAAGAGTTCTGTAATCTTCTATCGTTTTCATAATTCGTGAAATTACAAAATTCTTCTGATGGTGTCTTTGCTGTAGGCGTTGAAGATCTGCTCGAAGTTGTCGGTGACCTGGTCGGAGGATAGGGAACTGTCGCGCATTACGAAGTAGTATGGCTTGCGTTTGGCGACTTCGGTGATCACGGTCTCGTTCACGTCCTCGTCGAAGCAGGCGATCAGGTAATCATCGTTCACGCTGAACACTTCCTTGCCGGCGATCGTCTTTCTTTCGATTTTCGCCGAGAGCGGAAGGTTGCACTCAAGCATCACCTGGAACAGGAGATCTTCCGGTGTGCGGTCAGGCTTTATATTATCATCGAACAGAGTGGCAGCGGAGGATTCCTCTGGCGTGTAATATACATCCCGCATGTTGGAAGTATCCAACTTCAAGACGCGGAAACCAACATCGAGCCGAGCCTGTTCAGTTTCTTTGTCGAACAATCCGTTACCGTCTTTCTTTGCCGCCTGTTCTTCCAGAATCTTCTTGTCGGCACGGCGGATGCGCTCCTTGCCGATCTCGCAGATCGTGCTGTAGCCTTGATCTTTTTTCTTGTCGCTCACGGCCTCAGGCAATTGTACAAGAATGAATTTTCTGTCAGTTCCCTTCTCAAAATTAGTCTTCATCAAAGCATGGGCTGTAGTCGCGCTTCCTGAAAAGAAATCCAGGACGATGGAATCGTCTTTCAGATTAGCAAGGGTAATCAGACGCTGAAGCAAGCGTACGGGTTTAGGGCCATCGAATACACCTTTGTCTCCAAAGAGAGATACAACCTCTTTTGCTCCCTCTTGACTATGGCCAACTTCTTTATAGAATAGTATGGATGTAGGAGCCATACCATCATATTTGAGTTCTGTTAGAAAACGCTTGATGCAAGGCACGCTATTCCCATCACTTCCAAACCATATTCTATTATCCTGGAGGCTCTATAATACGACCCGATGGGGTCGTAATTGGATAATCGCACTCGGCATTGTATGTCTTTACTGACAAATCACTTGGCTTCCATACACCCCTTGGGTCGTTATCAGGATTTTGATATCGTGCATTAGCCTCATCTGTCCTTTCAAGACGCCCGATTACGAAATTGTCAATATTTTTCGCAAACATTATGACATAGTCGTGGCTGTTGGAGATGAAGCGTGCGTCATTTTTAGGTGAATATGCCCTTTCCCAAATAAGTTGTGCGATGAAATTCCTTTCCCCGAACACCTCATCACAAACCTTTCTGAGGTTCTCCACCTCATTGTCATCAATCGAAATGAATATGACACCGT
>CAKUSF010000128.1 GCA_934678915.1 uncultured Bacteroidales bacterium | reverse complement strand
AATGGTGTCTCGATGCTTCACGGCAAGGTGAGCAAGGATATATTCAGCAAGATGTACCCTGGCTATCTGCCTGAGGAGCTGTTCATCAGCTATGTGACCAATGGCGTGCACTATCCGACCTGGGCCGCGGCTGAGTGGAAGAAGATCCACGCCCGCGTGTTCGGACCTGAGTTCGCGACCCATCACTACGACAAATCCTGCTTCGAGGGCATCTACAAGGTCGCTGACTCCGAGATCTGGGAGACCCGAAAGATCCTCAAGAAGAGACTCATCGACATCGTGAAGGAGCGTATCTCAGATCCTGCCCAGTGCAATCATTATTCTCCGAGCCAGATCGTGGCGATCAAGGAGAACCTTCGTGACGATGTGCTGACAATCGGTTTCGCCCGTCGTTTCGCGACCTACAAGAGAGGCACGCTTCTCTTTAATGATCTTGACAGACTCGATGCCATCGTCAACGATCCGAAACATCCTGTGCAGTTCCTTTTCGCCGGCAAGGCGCACCCTGCCGACAAGGCCGGTCAGGATCTCATCAAGAGGATCATCGAGATCTCCAAGCAGGATCGTTTCGTCGGGAAGATTGTATTCATTCCTGGTTATGACATCTCTTTGGCCAAGAGGCTTGTCCAGGGAGTGGATGTTTGGATGAACAACCCTACAAGGCCTCTTGAGGCTTCCGGAACCTCCGGTGAGAAGGCTTCCATGAACGGAGTGATGCACTTCTCCGTGCTTGACGGATGGTGGGTCGAGGGCTACAAGCCGGGGGCCGGCTGGGCTCTCCCTCTGGAGCGTACCTACGATGACCAGAACTACCAGAATGAGCTTGACGCCGCCACGATCTACACCACGATCGAGAACGAGATCGCTCCTGCCTACTACGATGTGGACAAGGCTCTCGGTCTGTCACCTACCTGGGTAGGTTACATCAAGAACACGATAGCCCAGGTGGCCAACAACTTCACAACCAACAGAATGCTTACAGACTACTGTCACCAGTACTACTATCCTCAGTCAGAGCGTTCTGTGAATATGGTTGCGGATGACTACAAGATGGCACGTGTAATCTCCGCATGGAAGAAGAAGGCTCGCCGCGAGTGGCAGAACGTGGAGGTTATCTCACAGACACAACCGGATCCTTCGTACAGCCTGTCCGAGTCCAATGCATTGACCTCAGAGGTTGTGCTGAATCTTGGCGATCTTTCTCCGGAAGACATCGGTGTGGAGATGCTGTTCGCCACAACGGACGTCAAGCATCAGCTGCATATTCAAGAAAAGTGTGACTACGATGTGGTTGAGTTCAATGACGGAGTCGCCAAATACCGCGCGTCCATCCTTCCTGACAGGACAGGTATGTACCAGGTGGCGGTCAGAATGTACGCCAAGAACCCGTTGCTGCCTCACAGACAGGATTTTGAATTGGTGAAATGGTTATAGCTACCGGATTCTTTGACGGTGTCCACATCGGACACCGTTTTGTGATTGAGCGGCTTGTGAACGCGGCTAGGGAAAGGGGCGACCAGAGCATGGTCGTCACTTTCTGGCCCCATCCCCGCAACGTGCTTCAGGACGATGCTCGCAACCTTAGGCTTCTCACTTCTTTGGACGAGAAGAGGGCTTTGCTGACAGGGCTTGGCGTGGATCACGTTGAGGTGCTGCCTTTCACCAAAGAATTCAGCCGGTTGACAACTCAGGAATATTTCCGTGATGTCCTCATCGCCCGTTTCGGTGCGAAGGCTGTCCTGATCGGCTACGACAACAGGATGGGATGCGATCCGCAGACTCCTGAATCCATCGAGAGAATCGCTGAAGGGGAGGGGCTTGATGTCGTCCGTTTGGGCAGTGTCACCTCTCCGTCAGGTGTGACGGTAAGCTCCACCAAGATCCGTGAGGCGGTTGCCGCGGGGGAGATGGAGACCGCTGCGGCGATGCTTGGGTATGAATATTCATTGTTGGGAGTTGTCGTGGCTGGCAACCGCCTTGGTCGCACGATTGGTTTTCCGACGGCGAACATCCAGCTTTACGAGCCGTTGAAACTGTTGCCTGGCAACGGTGTCTATTCGGTCGAGGCTGAGACCCTTGGGCGTAAGTTCAAGGGGATGTGCAACATCGGTGTCCGTCCGACTGTCCGTGCCGGCGGCCAGCGCACCATCGAGACCAACATCTTCGACTTTGCCGAGGACATCTACGGTCTCGACCTCAAGGTCACTTTCCACCGCAAGATTCGTGACGAGCGCCGTTTCGACTCCATCGACGCCCTCCAGGCCCAGCTCGCTGCCGACAAAGCCAGCATTATAGGTTGCCCAATGCTTTAGATATAGACATCTAGGTCGCTGAGCCTGTCGAAGCGACCGTTGCCCAAGGATCTTTCCAATGATAGGCGAGAGCCCCTCTCCACCAGAATTTTGCACGTTACCAAAATTCTTGGGTGGAGAGGGGCTCTCGTCTATAGAAACAGCCTTCTTGTAATGCCTTACGTTATTCAATGTAAAACGAGCAAACGCGGTATCCTTTTTTAGGAAGCTTTAGAACAGTGATGTCTGCAATGTGTTTGTTTTCTATATTATATCTTAAACGATATGCTGGAACATCTCTACTTTCTGTCCATGTTGCAAAGGACCCATTTTCTTGATACTCATCATTAAGGTTCTTGTAGGCTTCTTTTAAGTTATTAATAGCCTCGTTTGACAAACCCATTGTTGAATAGTCAATAATGCCTTTAATATCATAATTAATCCGCTCTTTACTAATGAGTGAATATTTGGAAAACATGATATCGGAGAAATAAAAAAAAGAGTTCTGTTGAATTTTTTTGTAGAAGTTATATTTAATGAAGTGTTCTGCCTCTTCTGTGTATATCAGACTATTGTCGAACACAGTACCATAATCTGTGAATAGTTTTATGGCGTTTAAAGATTCTATATCCAGATATTTTTCTGCAATATCTGGAACGAAAGTTCCGCGTCCGACCAATTTAAGAGCTTTCTCAGCAACGCTTGTGGGACTTGAGCAAGAAACAATGCTAATTAAACAAAAGATCAATACAGTGATCTTGAAAAGAGTTTTTTTCCCCATACTATTGATTGTTAAATATTCTTATGGTAAGTAATAATCCTTTCATCTCGCTAATATACACAACATGAGTTAAAATTGCAATAATGTTATTTCAACGCATAATAAACGTAACCATCAGACCCAAAAGAAATTATTCTGCGATTCTCATCAAAGTGAAAAAAGAATCGTTAAATTTGTAAAATGTTTAGTTGTGATTGTTTTGGAATATGACGAAATGGAGAAACAACAGATTGTAACTGAAAGTAGCTTTATAGACGGTATAGGTGAGTTGCTGGAGGCCGCTCGAAGCAGTGTGGTCAAACAGGTGAATACTACTATGCTGATGACGTACTTCGAGATTGGACGAAGGATAGTAGAGCGGGAACAGATGGGGGCAAGTCAGGCTGATTATGGGCAATACATACTCGTTCGTTTGTCGGAGTCTCTTTCAGGGCGTTTTGGGAAAGGTTTCTCAAAACGAAACCTTGAACTGATGCGCCAGTTTTATCTGACATACAAGATTGCGAAATCATCGATTTCGCAATCTTTGAGTTGGACTCATTACATAAGATTGATGCGTATTTCGGATCCCAAAGAACGGGCATTTTATGAAATAGAGGCAGCCAACAACAATTGGAGTGTAAAAGAACTAAACAGACAGTTTGATTCGGCACTATATCAGCGACTTGCATTGAGCCGAGATAAAGATAAAATTCTTGAATTGTCAAAGAAAGGGCAAGTTGTTGAAAAACCAGAAGATATATTGAAAGATCCTTATATTCTTGAATTTACAGGACTTAAGGAGTTGCCGGAATATAGCGAAAGCAAATTGGAGCAAAGTCTGATTGATGAACTTCAATCTTTTCTTTTGGAATTAGGGAAAGGATTCACATTTGTAGGCCGGCAACAAAGAATCACCATTGACGAAGATCATTTCTTTGTGGATCTGGTATTCTACAACAGATTGCTCCGGGCATTCGTTTTGGTTGATTTAAAAATCGGGCAACTTAAGCATCAGGATTTGGGGCAGATGCAAATGTATGTGCATTATTATGATCGATGTGTGAAACTTCCAGATGAAAACAAAACCATCGGCATTGTTCTTTGCAGGGACAAGAAAGATGCCCTTGTGGAAATGACACTTCCTGATGAGTCTAACCCTATATTCGCAAGTAAATACCAGACTGTACTTCCTGATAAGGAGGAGTTGAAGACTCTTCTGGAAAAGAAATAAGATGCAGCCTCATAGGAGGTAGCGTTGTCGATTCCATCAACGCCCTCCAGACCCGGCTTGCCGCCGACAGGGCCAGCATTTTGGCTCGGCCAATTTCACTTTTGTAAAAGTGAATTTTAAGGTAATTATAGCTTTTCCGTAAGTTGAAAATGCCTTGAAATTTGCTTTTGCAAAAGCGAATGTTTATTTTTGGGCGGTTCCTGTGACATCGGAACGATTCGTGGGACTTTCTTTGCGAATCAGGTCGGAGCTCGGTATTCCCTTCAATATCCGAAGAAGGGGGATTTCTTCGCCTGCGGAAAATATCTTTTCGAGATCGGGGGGTGCTGGCAAGACTTTCGATCAAATCAAGGATGAGCCGCACAGCTACCTTGCTGTAGACGACACTGAAATCGGCTCAGGAGCGCGAATCCTGCTTTGGATGTTCGGTTTCCTATATTAATTAATGGATTATCGTACTCGGTTTGAGTCAACGCGAAGTTCACAAATATATTCATGTTGACTATCTTTTGTAACTTCGTTTCAATTCAAAGTCAATGCTGGCAGCCAAGGTGACTGTGCCAAGGATTTTCTTTTCTGTAACGTCATTCCACAAGGAAGTCATAGAATGGAGTCCAGAAATAATTGTTTGGCTGAAGGTATAACTTCTTTGCTTTGAAGTTGATGACCATGTTGAAGCGTTTCAGGAAATTGTTTCCGAGAGTGCCGTTGACGTCGCTCTTGCTCTGCATCCCTTCCGTCAATGTGGAGAACGCACCGGCTACTTTCGGTAATATGTATGGCCCGACAGTGACCTCGTCCAAAAAGATATTCCGGAGTTCTCCGCTTCCATCATCTGAGCTGGAAATATGTGAAATGGCGAACGGCCTTTGGGTGTCGAGCAGATTGTGGCTGTCTACAAAAGGGGTGTTAATGTCTATAACCCTGTCCGACCCGGTGTCAACTTCCAGCAGCAGGCCATATTCTGTGCCGCTGATTTTTACTGGCATCGTGATGAAAGGCACATCGTATTTGTACTCGAATGGAAACATGACCGGCCCTGCGGCGATTTCAAGCGGTTCCTTCTTCGAGTAGCAGTAAATCGTCATATCATCATAGTTTATCTCGATGTTGAAGGCTCTTAATGCATTGAGCCCCACCACTCCGTCCCAATACTCCGGTGGGTAAGGAATATGTGCGCATCCTGCCTTTTCGTATTGGATGGTGCCGATCTTCACGGAATTGTCATGGCTGTACTCCACGGTGTTGTGTCCGGTGGCTCCAAGATTGTCTGCTTCCTTTCCTTTGTGAATATGCCCTTGGAGCCTCGGTGAATTGGTGTTCAGGACAAGGGACGAAGCTCCTGTGTCAACAAGAAAATTCAATGAATCTGATCCGTTTACAAAAGCTGTGACATAGATCCTGTTATCCTGTGCAAGGCGAAAAGGAATCTCTCCTTCCGGTTGTCTGTCCACGATTTTCGCATTGATGTTCTGATGCCAGCAGAACAG
>CAKUSF010000127.1 GCA_934678915.1 uncultured Bacteroidales bacterium | reverse complement strand
TTTAGTGTGGTTGCAAGCAGGCAAATCTCTCCACATTTTCCGGATGCAAAGGTACTACTTTTTTTGAATATCCAAAACCAACTATGAATATGTTTCCGTGGGTAAAACATTACAATCTTCAATCGTAATCGTAATGTAACTAAATTAAATTTTCTGAACCGAATAAAATGTGTTAATTTCGCAAGTTGAATGGTTAGTGCGAAAAACATTTAATTCAATACTTTATTTTTAACAAATCTATGGTTCAATTACTCAAAAAGGGCTTTGCTGCATTAGTCGCTGCCCTTGTCGGAATCACGGCATTTGCACAGGTGACCACGTCCTCACTGAACGGAAAGGTTACTGACGCCAATGGAGCCGCTGTTCCTGGAGCCGCTGTGGTTGCGGTTCACACCCCATCGGGTACACAGTACTACGCTGTCGTCAACGCTGACGGTCGCTACGCGATCAACGGTATGCGTTCAGGTGGCCCTTACAAGGTTGAGGTCAGCTGCCTTGGCTACCAGACCGTGACCTTCACGGATGTCACCCTTCAGCTCGCAGAGGCGTACAACCTCAACGCCAAGTTGAACGATGACACCCAGATGCTGTCAGAAGCCGTTGTGGTCTCTACCGCCAACTCCAAGTTCGCTGTCGAGAAGACCGGTGCCGCAACAAACATCAACAAATCACAGATCGAGTCACTTCCTACAGTCAGCAGGAGCATCACCGACGTGACCAGACTTTCCCCTTACGGTGGAAACGGAATGACTTTCGCTGGAGCTGACGGACGTACTGCCAACTTTACTGTTGATGGTGCCAACTTCAACAACAACTTCGGTCTGAGTTCAAACCTTCCAGGTGGTGGCAGCCCTATTTCAATTGATGCCATTGAGGAACTTCAGGTTGTGATTTCTCCTTATGATGTTCGTCAGACCAACTTCATCGGTGGTGGTGTGAATGCCATCACAAAGTCTGGTACAAACACCTTCAAGGGAACAGCCTACGTTTATCATAAGAACGAGAATATGCGTGGTGACACCGTTGAGGGAGAGAACATTTCGGGTGCCCGCGACAAGGACCGCAACACCATCTACGGTATGACCTTCGGTGGCCCGATCATCAAGAACAAGCTCTTCTTCTTTGTGAACTATGAATATGCCAAGACCCCTACTGTGGCCAATAACTGGAGAGGCTCCGAGGATGGAATAGGTGATTCCAATTCCTATCTTTCCCGTACCACTTTGGCAGACCTTCAGAAGGTTTCCGATTTCGTGAAGAGCAAGTATGGCTACGACACGGGTTCATGGACCAGCTTCCCTGCAGATGAAAGCAACAGAAAAATCCTTGCCCGCATCGACTGGAACATCAACAACAACCATCACCTTGCCCTGCGTTACAACCACACTCTCAACAAGAGATGGAGTGCACCTAACGCTTCTTCAATGGACGGTGGTTCACGTTCTGCCTATGCACGTACTTCCCTTTACTCGATGTCCTTCGCTAATTCGATGTACTCTCAGGACAATCTGGTTAACACTTGGTCTCTTGACCTCAACAGCCGCCTGAGCGACAAACTCTCCAACCAGTTCCTTGCTACATATTCCCAGCTTGATGACATTCGTGGAACCAACTCTGCTGACTTCCCGTTCATCGACATAATGGACGGAGGCAAGAAGAGTCCTGATGGAGAGAAAGATGCTGATGGCTCCAACACCTACATGGCTCTCGGTTACGAGCTCTTTACCTGGAACAACGGTGTGCACAACAACGTCATCACAGCAAAGGATGACCTCACCTACTACAACGGTAATCACAAGGCCACTTTCGGTCTCAGCTATGAGTACCAGATGGCCGACAACTCTTACATGAGAAACGGTACCGGTTACTACCGCTACAACAGCCTTGATGACTTCCTCAATGAGGCTGCTCCTTCAATTGTCTGCCTTACCTACGGCTACGATGGTGAGGCAAACCCTGCCGCTCGCGTGCGCTTCAACAAGCTTGGTGCTTACGCTCAGGACGAGTGGTCTGTTACAGACAACTTCAAACTCACCTACGGCCTCCGTCTTGATGGCCTATTCTTCAGCAATCAGGACCTCATGAGAAATCAGGCGATTTACGATTTTGACTATAATGGGAAGCACATTGACACCGGTAAGTGGCCTAACAGCAGCCTTACTGTTTCCCCACGTGTGGGCTTCACATGGGATGTTCTTGGTAACAAGAGCCTTAAGGTTCGCGGAGGTACTGGTCTCTTCTCTGGCCGTCTCCCACTCGTGTTCTTCACCAACATGCCTACCAACTCAGGTATGGTTCAGTATCAGGCCAAGCTTAGCGCTGACGGAAAGAGCGGTAGCACCAAGACAGACATGTCACAGTTCGCTGGCAAAATCCTGAATCGTCAGGAGCTCCACGACAAGCTTATCTCAATGGGCTATCCTGACACCATCAAGCCAGAGGATGGAACAGCTCCTTCCGAGATCTCCGCTGTGGATCCTAAGTTCAAGATGCCACAGGTTTGGAAGACATCCCTTGCCATCGACTACTCTCTTCCTACTTCATTCCCATTCACGATCACTGCTGAAGGAATATTCAACAAGACCATTAACGGTGTTTGCCTGAGGGACTGGAGCATCAAGGACACCGACGGCTTCTCAAGGTTCAACGGTGCTGACAATCGTCCTATCTATCAGGATTTCAAGTACACCTACCTGACTGAAAAGAAAGACAAGAACGGTAATGTGGTTAAAGATGAAGCTGGAAATGTCGTAATGGAGTCTAAGAATATGCCAGCTGCATACGTTCTTGAGAACACCAGCAGAGGCTACGGTTATTCTGCCAACTTGACAATCAACACAACTCCTGTACAGGGCCTCAACATCATGGCGGCCTACACCCACACTGTTTCCAAGGAACTTACCGGTATGCCAGGTTCGAACGCTTCCTCAGTGCTCAACTACATGGCGACCGTCAACGGTCCTAACGATCCGGGTCTTCACAACTCACAGTACGTGACCCCTGACCGTTTTGTCGCTTCTCTTACCCACAGTGACAAGTCCGGTAACCACTACAGCTTCATCTACGAGACATGGAGAGGTGGCTACAATTACTCTTACATGACAGTCAACGACATCAACGGTGACGGCTACAACTACGATGCTATCTACGTTCCTACCGATGCAGAGGTTGCCAACAGAGAGTTCCGCTTCGTTTCTGACGATGACCGTGACCGCTTCATGGACTACGTGCACAACGACAAGTACCTGAGCAAGCGTCAGGGCAAGTACGCTGAGGCTTACAGTGTTTACTCACCTTGGGTTCATAGGATTGACTTCAGCTACAAGCATGATTTCAAGGTTAACGTTGGCAAGAGCGTCAACACTCTTCAGCTCAGCCTTGATGTCAAGAACATCCTCAATCTCTTCAACTCAAGCTGGGGTGTCAGCAAGTACATGAACCCGGCCCTCGGAGAGGGACGTATCCTTAAGTACGAAGGTGTTGACAATGAGGGCTATGCCACATTCTCTACTCCTGCGGCTTACAACGCCAACACCGAGACCTTCGTTCCTTACCACAACATCGGACAGTGCTGGTACGCTTCCGTTGGTATCAAGTACATGTTTAACTAATTTAATGTCAAGACGATATGAAACTTAAATACATTTTCACCGCCCTTGTGGCCGCTTTGACACTCGCAGTTGGCTGCGAAGATGACATTGAGACCTATCTCGACGAGGTTAGGGTTTCGTCATCCTATGTGGCTATCCCTGCTGCCGGTGGCTCTCAGACCATCACGGTCAATGCTAAGTCTGAATGGTCTTTTGGTGATATTCCTGAATGGGTGACAGTCACCCCGACTTCTGGTGCTGCCGGTGAGACTTTGGTAACATTCAAGGCAGAGGCTGCCACCTCAACCAATGAGGCGATGCTTTATCTGACTTGTGACGGCAAATCTCAGATCATCAATGTTCTTCAGATGACCGAGAAAGTTGATCTTCCTATCACTTCCTGCAAGGATTTTAACGAAAAGGGAGAAGACGGCAAGTCATACCGTGTCAAAGGTGCAGTTACTAAGATTGCGAACACCACTTATGGCAACATGTACCTCAACGATGGCACAGGCGAAGCCTATATCTATGGTACACTTGATGCAAGCGGTGCTGAGCAAAAATTCCTCAGCCTTGGCATCGAGGTTGGTGACATCGTGACTGTTGAAGGTCCAAGAAAGACTTATAATGGAACCATCGAGCTCGTCAATGTGACTGTCATCAGCATTGAGAAGTCCCTAATCAAGGTTGACTCTGTTTCCGTGAAGGAACCTCTCCCTCTTGAAGGTGGTGAGTTCAAGGCTTACCTCACCTGCAAGGGCGAAGGCGTGTCTGTAGTTGTTCCTGATGACGCTAAGTCATGGCTCTCGGTTACTTCCATCGAGACCTCTGGCACCAATGCTACCGTTACCTTCAATGCTGCAAACAACGCTGGAGGTGATCGTTCGACTACTCTTGTGTTCAACACTACTTCAAATGGTAAGTCATATTCAGCTCAGACAACTCTTGAGCAGAAGGGTGCTATTATTGATGCTACTGTTAAAGAGTTCCTAGCTGCTTCAGAGGGAGACACTCAGTATAGAGTGACAGGTGTAATTACAAGCATCTCAGCTTCTCCAAAATATCATAATGCTGATATAGTTGTTTCTTCTGGCGATTTCTCTAGCAGTGTTAAGCTCTTCCGTGCTGTGACTAGCGAAGGCAACATTGAGGATCTCGGCCTTGCTGAGGGCGATATTGTTACTTTTGTTGGAAAGAGAAGTTCTTACAACGGTGCTCCTCAGATGGCCGCTGGTGGTGTTTATGAGTCCCACATTCGTTACAACAAGGTCTCTCTTGCAGAGTTCCTTGCTGCTCCAGTTGGCAATGACATCTATGCTGTTAGTGGTGAAATCACTAAAGTTGAGGATCTCAGTGCTAAGTACAACAATGTATGCATTACAATTAAGGATAATACCAACACCCTTTATCTCTATCGTGTCACTACATTCGACAAATCTAACGTTGAGGCTCTCAACCCTGAGGTAGGCGGAACAATCACTGTTGCCGGCAAGAGAGGAGAACATAATGGCTCTGCTCAGATGGCCGCTGGCGGAGTTGTCCTTGCTTACACTGCCCCTACCGGTGGTAGCGAGGATCCTAAACCAAGCGAGAATCCTTACTCTATCGACTTGAAGTACTCTCTTGGAGCCAATGCTTACGATGATAATGTCGCCACAGTCAATGGCACCGAAGATGTAAAGTTCCTTAAGATTGGAGCCTCTAAAGGTAAAGTCGGAGACATCACCATCACAGTTCCTGCCGGTTCGAAAAAAGTGTCTTTCTATGCATTGGCATGGAAAGACGCTGCCACCACATTAGAGTTCTCAGGTATGGGAACAGTCCTCAAAACGTTGGACATCAAGGCTAATGACGGTGTGACCGGCAGCGAAAACTTTAAGTTCACTGTCGCAGATTCAGACTGCTACACATTCGACATCCCGATCGAACTGACATCAGATCTTGACGTCAAAGTCACCACCGCAGCCAGTGTCGGAAACAACACCCGCGCGGTACTCTTCGGCATCAAAGCATCCAAGTAGAATCTTTCATGAATATACTAAAAAGGGCGACTGCTGATGCGGTCGCCCTTTTTTCACACCTTTATTTGATGACAACCATTGATGGATAACCCACCATCATGGTTAGTCAATCCATCACAGCTAAAGCTTCTCCACCTGCTCAGCCGTCAGCCCCGTGACGCTGACAATCTGCTCCACCGGCATCCCGATGCCCAGCAAAGCCTTAGCTACCTCCGCCTTACCCTCCGCCTTACCCTCCGCCTTACCCTCCGCCTTGCCCTCCGCCAAACCCTCAGCTTTACCTTCCGCTTTGCCTTCA
>CAKUSF010000126.1 GCA_934678915.1 uncultured Bacteroidales bacterium | reverse complement strand
AACTGTGACGACCCAAGGGTCAGCAACTTCTTTCACTATTTTTCCTACAATTTCGAGTTTCTGGGACTTAAGAAACTGATCACAACCTGCTACAAGAATCAGGATATGGATCTGTTCAGCCGGAACGACTGCGAGTCAGCCATCTGGCTTGAATATTTCGGTGACCGCAACGGTGACCGTGTGCCAAGCCCGGAGGAAATCGGAATCCACAAACTAAAAGGGGACGGGGATTTCCGCAGCCCCGAGTGCGTGGAACTGCTCAAAGAAGCCGACATAGTCGTGACCAATCCGCCATTCAGCCTCTTTCGGGAATATGTCGCCCAACTCATCGAACACAGCAAGAAGTTCATCATCGTAGGTCATCAGAATGCTCTGAAATACAAGGAGATCTTCCCTCTCATCAAGGACAACAAGATATGGCTGGGATTTGGTTTCAAGGGAGGTGCGGGACATTTCATTTCCAACTACGAGGACGTGGCTTCAGCCGGTGACCATAAAGCAGGAATGATCAGAGTGTCCGGTGTGACGTGGTTCACAAATCTCGACATAAAGAAACGTCACGAGGAACTGATTCTCTATAAACACTACACTCCTGAGGAATATCCGAAATATGAAAATTATGATGCGATAAACATTAACAGGACCGAGGATATTCCTTGTGATTGGGATGGTGCGATGGGTGTTCCAATTACATTTATGGACAAGTACAATCCGGATCAATTTGAGATTATCGGTAATGCTTGTGACACTGATTGGTGCAGAAGCGCTGGAATATCAGCCATGGGAGAGGGCACAATACAACAATTGCGTAGGCAAGGAAACAAAGCCCACGTTACAGCGAATATGAATTCATTGTATTTTTTAGATGAAGGTAAAGTGATGTTACCATATGCAAGAATAATTATTAGAAGAAAACATTAGCAATCATGGACATAACACTGAAAGAGATAACCGTCAGGGAGTTGACGGACGGCTACATCGACAACGAGGAAGGAGGCGTGCGGGGATATTCAGGACTTCTGGACATCAGGCCTCCGTACCAACGGGAGTTCGTCTATGGGGAGAAGCAGCGTAACGCGGTGATTGACACCGTGATGAAAGGCTTTCCGCTCAACGTGATGTACTGGGCGACAAGGGAGGACGGAACCTTCGAAGTCATTGACGGGCAGCAGCGCACAATTTCTCTCTGTCAATATGTAAACGGGGATTTCAGCTTTGATTTCCGCGCTTTCCACAACCTCCAGGATGACGAGCAGAAAAATTTACTGGACTACAAGCTGATGATCTACATCTGCACAGGCACAGACAGCGAGAAGCTTCAATGGTTCAAAACTATCAACATCGCTGGGGAGAAGTTGACCGATCAGGAACTGCGGAACGCAGTATATTCCGGATCTTGGCTTTCCGATGCCAAAAGGTATTTCAGCAAATCAGGCTGCGCTGCCTACGGACTGGCCGGCAAGTATCTGACCGGATCCCCGATTCGTCAAGACTACCTTGAGACAGCAATCAGATGGATCTCACACGGAAACATCGAAGTTTATATGTCCAAGCATCAGCACGACCCTAACGCCAACGAGTTGTGGCTGTACTTTCAGAAAGTAATCGGGTGGGTGACTGTCACTTTCCCGAAATACCGAAAGGTGATGAAAGGCGTTCCGTGGGGCGAACTCTACAACCACTATTCAGACAAGACATTCGACATCAATGCCTTGGAATCCAAAGTGTCGAGGTTGATGCAGGACAGCGATGTCAAAAGGAAGCAGGGAATATATTCCTACATATTCGATGGCGACGAGCGGCATCTGGACATCCGGACTTTTGATGACAACACCAAGAGGGAGGTTTACGAGAGACAGGGCGGGCATTGCGCCAACCCGGATTGTCCGCGCAGGGATGAAGTCCTCGACATCAGCGAAATGGAAGCCGATCACATCACCCCATGGAAGGAAGGCGGTCACACCATCGCCGCCAACTGCCAGATGCTCTGCCGCGACTGCAACCGACGCAAAGGTGCAAGGTAACAGGGCGGGTAACCTGATGCTCTCGAAAAAGTAGACACGGAGAGGTAGAAAAAGATTTGAATGTTGTATCGGTTGATTGTGTTGAACAGCCCCATTATCTCATCCACCACAACCGCCACACCTCTGAGATTGGTATCACGATTGCGCATCAATATCTCAGGCGTAAAGTCATTCATGATACTCTTGCGCAAGACCGGAACAGGAGGTAATGACTCCCAATCCGTCCGTTTCTTGCCCTTGTTCCTTTCCACAATGGAAGCATACCCTTCCTTTAGCATCTTAAACTTATGATGTTCTCCCGTGTCAATGTCATGCAACGGCTTGTAGGCAAAGTTCAATGGTGGAGTCTTGCCGACTCATGGTCTACCAACAAGAATGACACATAGAATAGGTGAAGTAATCCAATTGCCTTTAATCTGGATATAGCAGGAGTTGCCGATGGCTGCTGCCATAGCGGACATTAGGGAAGTGACAGTGAACTCAATGGAATAGTTCTCCGTCCTTGCCAAATCAAGAATCATCTGCTTCATGCCCACCACTTCATCTCGAAGCTGGGCAACGACCATTGGAAGGTCGTTTAAAGTTAATTCCTTTGTTATCTATTAATTAAAAAACACTGGGACAAAGGAACAGAATGATGCTACCGTTACTGAGGTTCGTGACAGTCATCTGACATTCACGAATGAATAACTCTAACAATGGGGATTATTCTGGTTTTTACACCGTGAGAAGCCATTTCTTACTTCCAGACATGCCTAATCCCTAAAAAACATAAAAGAAACAAGTACTTCTTTGCAGTTTCAATTATTTGATATACTTTTGTAACCAGATAAATAAATAATACCATATATGAATACTAAAGAAGTTTGTGAACCCAATTTTCAAGCCCTGCAAGACACGCTTGACGTAATAGGGAGCAAGTGGCGCGTACAGATCCTTGCGTCTATTTGCGTAGGAGGCAACAACAGATTCCGGGAAATCGAAAGAAGCATCCCAGGACTTACTACCCGGATGCTTTCAAGGGAATTGAAAATAATGGAGTCTCTTGGGCTTATCGTCCGGAACGTATATCCCTCCACACCTGTGCTGATAGAATACAAAGAAACCGAATTATGTAATTCTCTTATCCCTATCTTCGACAGCATGTTGGAATGGGGCGAGAAATACGGTGCAAATAGTAAACTACAAAATAAAGAAAATGAATAAGATTATCTCATTGATAGCAACCGCAGTAATGACATGCAGTTGTACCTCTAATGCACAGCGGCAGGAAAATGCAGAACCAAAAGAAAAAGGGAAAATACTGGTAGTCTTCTTTTCAGCAACAGGGAATACTGAAGCAAAAGCCAAGTTGATAGCTTCTGTTGTCAATGGAAGTCTTCATAAAATTCAACCTGAAAAAGATTATTCACCTGCAGACTTGAATTGGGAAGATGAATCATCTCGTTGTTGTGCGGAGTTTGCAAATCCTGCGTCACGACCAGCCATAAGCTCAAAATTGGAGAATTTGTCCGAATATGACACTGTTTATTTAGGATTCCCGATTTGGTGGGATCAGGCTCCCAGAATTATCAACACTTTCATGGAGAGTGCTGATTTTACCGGCAAGACTGTAATTCCGTTTGCCACGTCAGGCAGTAGCAGTATCTCAAATTCTGAAAAGAAATTGCGTGAAATGTATCCGAAGGCAGCATGGAAAAAAGGAAAGCTATTGAATAGGGCTACAAGAAAAGACATTGAAGCATGGATTAACAAATAAAAAGGAAAAAGGTTATGAAAGTATTGTTGATAAATGGCAGTCCGCATAAAAATGGTTGCACATTCACGGCATTGTCACAAGTGGCGGAAACATTGAATGAGGAAGGTATTGAAACGCAGATATTCCACATCGGCACAAAACCGATTGCCGGTTGTCTGGGATGCCAGAAATGCATGGAGATAGGGAAATGTGTGTTTGATGACAAAGTAAACGAGTGTGCGGAATTATTAGGACAATTCGACGGCTTTGTCTTCGGAACACCTGTTTATTACGCTTCAGCAAACGGCGCCATGAGTGCGTTTATGGATCGGCTTTTTATTTCAGAATTGTGCAGGGGAACTGACAATTTTTATATGAAGCCAGCAGCGGCAGTCGTTTCGGCAAGAAGAGCCGGCACAACTGCGACATTTGATCAGATGAATAAATATTTCACGATGACACAAATGCCTGTCGTGTCTTCCCAATATTGGAATATGGTACACGGAAACACACCGGATGAAGTAAGGCAGGATATAGAGGGAATGCAGGTGATGAGGACACTAGCGAGAAACATGGCCTTTCTGCTAAAATGCAAAAAAGCTGGTATGGAAGCTGGAGTTCAATTACCAAAACGTGAAGATATAATCGAAACTAATTTTATCAGATAAAAATAAGCAAGATATGGATATGAATGGATTGAACAATCGCATCACTTTGAGGAATGGAGTAAATATGCCTATCCTCGGTTATGGTACAATGCCTGTGGCTTGGGGCGCAGAACCAGGAGAAGACTTTGTGCAGACATTGGAATTTGTAATAAGCAAAGGGTACAGAAACATTGACACGGCTGTGGTTTATAACACGGAAAAGGCTGTGGGCAAAGCTGTCAGAAATAGTGTTCAGGCAAACGTCGTCAGTCGCGAAGATCTATTCATCAGCACAAAATTGTGGAACACAGACCGTGGTTACGACCGTACCATGAAAGCATTTGACGCATCAATGGAACGTCTGGGGCTGGATTATCTTGATTTAAACCTTATTCATACACCGGCTGTGAAACTTTGGCATAAGGACTGGCGCGAAATAAACCTCTCCACATGGCGTGCTTTCGAACAATTATACAAGGATGGACGTATCAAGGCTATCGGTGTGAGCAACTTCCTGCCGCATCATCTTCAAGCATTGATAGGTGATGCGGAAATACTCCCTATGGTCAATCAGATAGAAGTGCATCCGGGTTTCAACTCAGCTGAAACGGTGAATTTCTGCCAGAAACAAGGAATAGCCGTCGAAGCATGGGGACCATTCGGTAACGGACAGATTCTTTCAGACGACAAGTTGCAGTCCATTGCAGCCCGATATGGGAAAAGTGTCGCGCAGATTTGCTTGCGATGGCTGTTGCAAAAAGGCATTGTTCCACTGCCTAAGTCGTGCAATAAGAAACGCATCATAGAAAATACCCTTATATTCGATTTTGAATTATCCGAAGCAGACATGAGATTATTGGATGAAATGCCCCCATGCGGAGGGTTCTGTGTGGATGCAGACAATGCGCCAGAAGACTAAAGTCTCCAGGCTTTTCGTAGTCGAAGGTTCATGTGACTCAATAAACATGAACTTTCGACCTTTTCATCATAAAAAGAACACTCTTAATTAATAGGCTCATCAATAGGAATAACATCATTGAAGCATGGAGCTTTGATGTTCTTCAATGTGCTATAGTCCGATCCTTCAAACGGCTTGGGAAACAATGCCTTTATAAAAGCTATTCGTATCGCCATTGTATAGTCACGTTTGCCTAAACGTTCTGCGATGTTCCATACAAAGTGTCAGAGTGGAATATTCTCAACAATTTCTTTGAAACGATTGATTGCTGTTGGGGTAAAGTTGGTGTCGTTGATCCATTCCTTGACCGCCTCCATCACCTTATTCAAATCTTCCTCATAAAGGAATCCTGACATGGTACGATGCGTATAGTCAAGCACGATTTTTGTTAGTTTGTCTTTTTACTCCTGCCGTTCCTTATCCTGTATCTCAACACATTTGACATCCCTGTTTTGTGCATAATCTTCTCGCACAAATTAAATTTCTCAGTTTGGTGCAACCACGCCATTATAGTAAGCGTCTCCGCGATTACGTGTCCGATATAGGTAAGCGCGGTTTGTTTTTCGCTTCACCGTTTGTGGCTCT
>CAKUSF010000125.1 GCA_934678915.1 uncultured Bacteroidales bacterium | reverse complement strand
CACCGGAGGACAAGATTCTCTACCATTACCGCATTCAGGAAGTAGAGACCTCAGAGCCATTTGGCGATCAGATTTCGTTCTACCTCCTTGAACTACCAAGGATCAAGCACTACACGGATGAATATGACAGTCCCGTCGCAGGATGGTGCCGAATATTCAGGAATTTCGCTATCTTTGCCAAGTCGAGGTCGAAAGATGACGAGCGGTTTGGCAGATTGGAGAAGGCGATGCGTGTAAGCGGCCTTGATGACAACGAGATTGATAACTATTTCAGTGTTATGTTGACAGAGAAAGAAATGCGTCCCCTACATAGAGGGCGCCAAGCAGCAAGGCTATAGAACCGGACTCAAGGATGGTGTGGAGAAAGGAAAGGCCGAAGGGCGCGATGCCGCCATGATAGACGTTGCGAAGTCTTTGCTAGCGCTTGGCATGCCTGTCGAGCAGATAGCACAAGTTGCAGGTCTGTCACTTGAACGGATAAAGTCACTTTCGCAGGGATACAGGGATAAGGGGCATGAATTAAACATATAATCTGTCTAATACTGTCCACCTAGTACGGTAAGTCGGCATTGTAACTTGATAAGACTTTAATATGTTCGGTCATGTCCAAAATTTTTCCATAAAAATAGGAACTGTTTCGGATATAACCAAAACTTTTTTTCAAAAGAATAGAGCTAGTAAGAACCGTACAATGAAAGGGCTTTTGGCGTACGAACTAGATGTGTGACCTGCTTGGTTTATCGCTTCGCCTTGAAGAAATCGGTCATCAGAGAGGAACATTCTTCAGCAAGGACTCCTGCCCGAACTTCGGTCTTGGGATGGAGGAGGGAAGGGGAGAACATGGAGTACCCCCTCTTGGGGTCGGAAGCACCATAGACTATCCGGCCTATCTGTGCCCAGTTCATTGCACCGGAACACATCGGACAAGGCTCCACAGTGACGTAGAGGGTGCAGTCGCCAAGATATTTCCCGCCCATCGCCTCGGTGGCGGCAGTGATCGCGATCATCTCAGCGTGCGCGGTCGGATCATGCAGCCTTTCGGTCATGTTGTGCCCCCGCCCTATGATCTTACCACGGCAGACGACAACCGCCCCGATCGGAATTTCATCCTCCTCGCAGGCTAGATACGCCTCTTTCAGCGCCTCGCCCATGTATTTCTCGTCAATGTCCAGCATACTTCTTCAAAACAAAAAATGCAGGTCGGCTTGACCTGCATGCTTAAACTTCATCTGACCGATTACCACCTGTCCTCAGATGATACAGTCAGTTTTTTGCGTCCGTGGCGACGACGGGAAGCGAGTACGCGGCGACCGTTGGCGGTGGCCATTCTCTCACGGAAACCGTGCTTGTTCACGCGCTTGCGTCTGGATGGTTGAAATGTCCTTTTCATATCTTCTTATTTTTAATTTTCATAAAAGGACTGCAAATTTAATCCTTTTGCCGTTAATTTCAAAATTATTTTTGGATATTCCTTTAATCTGATCGTTAAGGAATACTTAACAATGATGAAATTTGAATATTTAGTGTAATTTCGATTAAAAATTTCACCTTTTTGATAATAATTCTTATCTTTGTCCTTTGTAACCTTGGAATGAATATTCATGCTGCAAGGTTTAGTTTTATGATAAAAAGGGTGGCTTTACATTACTTTCGAAGTTATGTAAGGTAAGACTGTAGACGACTATGAGTCTGTATGTCAATGATCAAGACATGCTTCTCCAACCTAAAAGAAGTTATGGGGGGGGGTGTAATGTCTTGGAACATAATGGTTTACGTAATAATTCCGAGGCGCATTGCTTTTGGAGGTTTATTACGTTTCTGACAGTCTTGTTGGCTTGGGCGTTCCCAGCGTATTCGACAACATATTCATTGAACGACCCCACTTTGTCTTCAGTCCGCTGTTCGGTCGTTTCTTTTGCCGACTCTTCTTTTGTAGAAGACAAACATGACACTGCATCTTTCGCGGTGTTCTACCGTTCAGCTGTTTCCGACATCGAACCGAGCTATAAAGACAACTCGGCAACTCTGAAAGCAGCGACAAAAGGGTTGCGCTCCATTGTCTATAACGGCAATTTAAGAATATATAAGGTATATATTATAGGTGCGGCCTCCCCAGAAGGAAGCAAACAACTCAATGCTCGTCTGTCCCGTGACAGGGCGGAAGGCGTCAAAACTTTCCTCAAGGAGATCGAGCCGCGTCTGACAGATTCTGATTTCGTCGTTTTCTCCCGCGGAGAGGACTGGGAAGGAGCGGCAAAGATTGCGGAAATGTTCGATTCGCAGTCCGGGGACGGAGTGATTTCGGGAATATTCAAGGACAGCCGCAACCCTGAGTCGAAGAAGCAGACGATGAAGCGGCTGAAAGGCGGAAAGGTCTGGCGCAAGCTCATCACTGACTACTACCCATCTCTCCGTCGTACTGACATCCATGTGCTCTACAGCACTGTGAAGCCGATTGAACCGATTGATTACCAATCGCCTGACGTAAAAGTTGAGGTTCCATATTCAATGGCCCTCGCTCCCAAGACGGTACTCCCTGAGATTGAGTTCCCGGAGCCGGAGCCGCCTAGGGAGAAATTCTATTCCGTTGCCGTCAAGACCAACGCCCTTTATGATGTGATGACAGCTCTTAACGCGGAAGTTGAGGTTCCGATTGGCAAGAAGTTCTCCATTATGGTCGAGGACGTGTTCCCATGGTGGAATTGGGGCCCGAACGGCAACAAGTACTGCTTTCAAATCTGGTCGATGGGCATCGAGCCGCGCTGGTGGTTTGTCCGCGATGACCGGAGAGACTTCCTGACAGGGCATTTCGTTGGAGTCTATGGCATGTCCGGTAAGTACGACCTCCAGTGGGACACCAAACTTTGCTACCAAGGCGAGTTCTGGTCCGCTGGATTGACCTATGGCTATGCCCTTCCGGTGTGCAGTTGGATGAACATGGAATTTTCCGTCTCCGCTGGCTACCTTCGCACCGACTACCGTCACTATCAGCCAGATCCGGGCTACGAGCATCTCTTCCGCGACAAGTTCAATGTCGGCACGACCACTTGGTTCGGCCCAACGAAACTTAAAGTCTCACTGGTGATTCCGATAGGGAAGGATTCCCATAAAGAAAGGAGGGGAGAGCGATGAAGAAGAGGGTTTTATCGAATATTACATTCTTCCTTCTAGTCCTTGCCATGCTCGGAGGCTGCCATCGCCGTCCGCTAGAGGATCCAGATTACCGTACTTTGGTCAAGGTCAAAGTCGATGTCTCGGAAGTGAAAAACGTAACCTGCGACATCTACAACGACAAGATTCCTGTTCAGAAGATCGAGCCGGAAGCCATGCACCTGCTCCTCTTCGACGAGAATGCAGAAAAGGTAGCAGCAGAGACATACATCACGGATGTGACAATTGAATCTGATGGAAACCGTCTGATTTCCGGAGAAGTCTTGATAGCCCCAGGTACCTATCGTCTGCTTGCCTACGATTTCAACACCGATGGCACATACGTGAGGAACTACAACGTCTGGTCCGAGGCCGAGGCCTACACGGAGGCTGCTCCAAAAGGCATCCAGAACGCTTTCCGGTCCAAGAGTGGGGAGCCGCTCAACATCCTGTCCGAGCCGGATCACCTTGTGGTCTCTTCCGTGGGGCGGGAGACGATCCCTTACCATGAGGGAGTTTACACCATCTACGCTCAGGCGTCCACCGTGGTGGAGAGCTGGTACCTCCAAATTAAAGTCGATGGTCTTGAATATGTCACCTCGGCTCAGGCTGTGCTTTCCGGCATGGTTGGCTCGAATCTGATCGCCACGAACACAAGGGTGACAGACCCTGAGGAGTCAATCTGGTTCAAGCTCCAGAAAAGCGATGACAAAGGCACTCCGGTGATCTGCACCGTCTTCAACACTTTTGGCCACATCGACCAGTCAGTCAACAACTTGGAAGTGACATTCAACATCTTCACCACTGACGGAAAGACGGTAGTCAAGACCTTTGACATCTCAGACCTCTTCAAGACCGAGAACGCGGTCAATCATCATTGGCTCCTTCTCGAAGAGACCATCAAGATTGACCCACCGCCAATCAGTGGCGGCTTCGACCCGAAAGTCGATGACTGGGAAGAAGAGCATCACGATGTGACAATTTAGAAAGTTTATAGTTTTTATGTAATATTTAAAAGTTAAGTTTTTATGAAAAAATCAATTCTCCTGACAGCCTTGGCTTTTGTCGCGTTGGGCTGCTCAAAAACCGAGGTGAAGCCTGTGGAAGACGCACCTGCTCAAATCTCATGGAATGCCGTGGTCGGCAAGGCTTCGACCAAGGCACCTGTAGAAGAAACTACTTTTAATCAAGGACACGTATTCAACACTTACGCATTTTTTAATGCCGCTGGAACCACTTGGCCTACTGATGCTTCGCTGTATATTAATAACCAGGAAATCAAATATTATGCAGATGCTGATGCTCCTTTTGTCGCTAACTCTTGGCACTCTTCTACTGTGAACTACTGGCCTAAACAGGGCTCTCTAACTTTCTTATCTTATTCGTTAGGAGACGCAAATCGTAGTTGCTCAGCTACTGTTACGTGTACTCCGAACGATGGATTGAAGATTTCCGGTTTTGACGTAAATGTCAGTGTTAACAAGAACCGTGATCTCATGGTTGCTGATGTTCAGACAGACCAGAAGCAAAACGAGACTGAAGTCGCAGGTGCGGCTAAAGGTGTTCCTACAGTTTTCCGTCATGCTTTGACTTGGATTACCGGATTTCAAGTTAGAACTGCTGCTGACTACTATAATGTAGGTAACCCTTCTCCTCAAATAGGAAGTAAAGAAATTACAGTGAACTCCATCAAGATATGCAATGTTAATTCTAAGGGTGATTATCAATTGCTTTATGACGAGACTAAAACTAATAAGAGAGACGAGTCATGGAGCACTCAAACTGAAAGTCATGACTACGCTTTTACAGTTGCTTCCGGAGCTTCGAACGTGGCGTCTGATAATATACCGGTTGCTTTAACTTGCGAGCAACTGTTATTCATGCCTCAGACTTTTGTTGCCCCTAACTATAAATTTAATGGTTCTACCTTGATTGAGAAGGCTATTGAAAGACAGTCCGATGAGTACAAAAAAGCTGTTGAGAAAGTTGGTCACATTGAACTTGAATACACAATCAAGACTTACACGTCTAGCTCAGATTATTCAGAAGAAACAGTAAAAGAATATATTGCGCTTGCTGATTTCTCCAGCAATCTTGATACTACCAGCGGTGGCGATTGGAAGATTAATAGGAAGATTACCTACAACATCACCATTGATCTTTCAGCAAATATTATCTACTGGGATCCTACCATAGAAGAGTGGGAGGAAGAAAATAAGACGATATCTCTCTAATTCTTTAGACCGCCCCGCAGTCGGTCCAATCACTGCGCAGCCTTGGGGCGGGTGAAACCGCCTCCGGGCACTAAGATGCCTTGGACGCAGAACAAACGTTCCGAGGAATTGATAAAGATGACTATGTTGACAAAGGCCATGAAGATTAAGATGGGAACCGCAGCCGCAGTGCTAGCCGCAGTGCTAACTTCATGCGTAAGCTATGAGGTAGCACCGCCCGTCTCCGAGGACATCCCAATCACGTACTCCGTGCTCCAGAAGAGCATGGCCACTCGCGCTGCCGTGACTGGAACGACGTATCCCCAAGACGTCCCATTCGGCTCTTTCGCCTATTATCTCCCCTCCGGCAAGACCTGGCTGGACAACAAGTCAGAAGCCCAACTCTACATCAACAACAATAAGATTAAGTACGATGCGACAGGAACAGGCACTTTCGCCCCCAACTCCTGGCACAGCAACATAGTCCACTACTGGCCGAAAACCGGCACCCTGACATTCTTCTCCTACTCCCCGTATGAGAATGATGAATTGCAAAGCAAAATCAGTTGCTCCCCAGATAACGGCCTGATGATAGACTCCTGGACAGCCGGTATGGTGCCGGGTGACGCAGGTAAATCTGAGACGGTGG
>CAKUSF010000124.1 GCA_934678915.1 uncultured Bacteroidales bacterium | reverse complement strand
GCCCTTACAAGGTTGAGGTAAGCTGCCTTGGCTACCAGACCGTGACCTTCACGGATGTCACCCTCCAACTCGCCGAGGCTTACAACCTCAACGCCAAGTTGAACGATGACACTCAGATGCTTTCCGAGGCTGTCGTTGTCTCTACAGCGAACTCCAAGTTCGCCGTTGAGAAGACCGGTGCCGCGACAAACATCAACAACGCCCAGATCACCGCTCTCCCGAATGTGGACAGAAGCATCACCGACGTGACCAGACTTTCCCCATATGGCGGAAAGGGAATGAGCTTCGCCGGGGTTGACGGACGTACAGCCAACTTTACCGTCGACGGTGCGAACTTCAACAACAACTTCGGCTTGACTTCTAGTCTTCCGGGTGGTGGCAGCCCTATCTCAATTGATGCCATAGAAGAAATGCAGGTGGTTATCTCGCCGTATGACATACGCCAGACCAACTTTATCGGCGGAGGTGTGAACGCCATCACCAAGTCCGGTACCAACACATTCAAAGGATCCGCATACATCTATCATAAAAATGAGAATATGCGTGGTGACGCCGTTGATGGAGAGACTGTGGCAGGTGCCAGAGATAAAGACCGTAACACAATTTACGGTATGACTTTGGGTGGCCCTATCATAAAGAATAAGTTGTTCTTCTTCGTGAATTATGAATATTCCAAGACACCTACTGTGGTTAACCGTTGGAGAGGCTCAGAGGATGGGAAAAGTGATGCCAATTCTTATATTTCACGTACTAAATTGGACGATCTTCAGAAAGTGTCTGATTTTGTAAAGGAAAGATATGGTTATGACACTGGATCTTATACTAATTTCCCTGCGGATGAGAGCAACAGAAAGATTCTTGCCCGCATTGATTGGAACATCAACGACATGCATCATCTCGCATTGCGCTATAACCATACTTTGAACAGGGGGTGGCAGGCTCCTAACAGAACTTCCATGGATGGCGGTGTCAGAGGCGCTAATGATAGAATGTCGGAATATTCAATGTCTTTTGCCAATTCAATGTATTCTTCTGACAATTTGGTGAACTCTTGGTCTATTGATCTCAACAGCCGTTTGAGCGACAAACTCTCCAACCAATTCCTTGCTACATATTCAAAACTTGATGACGGTCGAGGATCAACTTCTTCGGACTTCCCGTTCATCGATATCCTTGATGGTGGTCAGAAAACTCCTGATGGTGAAGATCTGGCGGAGGGTGATGACAACTATATGGCCCTTGGCTACGAACTCTTCACCTGGAATAACGGTGTCCACAATAATGTGATTACAGCGAAGGATGACCTTACCTATTACAACGGTAATCATAAAGCTGTGTTCGGTCTCAGTTATGAGTATCAGATGGCCGACAACTCTTATATGAGAAACGGAACTGGTTACTATCGTTATGCCAGTTTGGATGATTTTCTGAATGAGCGTGCCCCTCAGATTGTTTGTTTGACTTATGGTTACGACGGAGAGGCGAATCCTGCCGCACGTGTACGCTTTAATAAGTTTGGCGCCTATGCTCAGGATGACTGGTCTGTGACTGACAATTTCAAACTTACTTATGGTTTGCGTCTCGATGGCCTTTTCTTTGACAATCAGGATCTTATAACCAATCAGGCAATCTACGATCTTGACTACAACGGGAAACATATTGACACAGGCAAATGGCCTTCCGCCGCTCTGACCATTTCACCCCGTGTCGGTTTTACGTGGGATGTTTTAGGCAATAAGAGCCTTAAGGTTCGCGGTGGTACTGGCCTGTTCTCCGGACGTCTTCCGCTTGTGTTCTTCACAAATATGCCAACAAACTCGGGAATGGTGCAGTATCAGGCTAAGCTTAGTGTTGACGGCGCACAGGGCAGCACTAAGACTGATATGTCGCAGTTCGCGGGTAAGATTCTCAATCGTAAGGAATTGTTGGATAAGTTGGTCTCTATGGGTTATCCAAGCACCATCAAACCGGAAGATGGTACGATTCCATCGGAGATTGCAGCGGTTGATCCTAAATTCAAGATGCCTCAGGTTTGGAAAACATCCCTTGCCGTTGATTATCAATTCCCGACTTCATTCCCTTTCACCGTTACAGCTGAAGGCATCTTCAACAAGACGATCAATGGCGTCTGCCTGAGAGACTGGAGTGTAAAGAGCACGGATGGATTCCCAAGATTCAACGGAGCAGATAACCGTCCTATTTATCAGAACTCCAAGTATACTTATGAGAAGGATGGAGAGACTGCATCAATACCTAATTCTTATGTTCTTGAGAATACCAGCAAGGGTTATGGTTATTCAGCCAACATTACTGTCAACATGACTCCTGTTGAGGGCCTCAGCCTCATGGCTGCTTATACTCACACGGCTTCTAAGGAACTGACCGGTATGCCAGGTTCTAATGCGTCTTCTGTGCTTAACTATATGGCTACGGTCAATGGGCCTAATGATCCTGGGCTTCATAACTCACAGTATGTGACTCCTGACCGTGTAGTCGCTTCTGTTACGCACAACGATAAGTCAGGCAATCACTTCAGCTTCATATACGAGGCTTGGAGGGGTGGTTACAATTATGCCTATACACTCTCTAATGATATGAATGGGGATGGCTTTAAGGTTGATGCCATCTACGTTCCTACCGATGAGGAAGTTGCAAAGAACGAATTCCGTTTCGTGTCTGAGGATGACCGTGACCGCTTCATGGATTACGTTCACAAGGATAAGTATTTGAGCAAGCGTCAAGGGAAATACGCCGAGGCCTACAGTGTTTATTCCCCTTGGGTTCATAAGGTGGACTTCAGTTATAAGCATGATTTCAAGGTCAATATCGGAAAGACGACCAATGTCCTTCAACTTAGCCTTGATGTCAAGAATATCCTCAATATATTCAACTCTAAATGGGGTGTGTCAAAGTATATGAATTCAGCTTTGAATGAGGGGAAAATTCTCAAATATGAAGGTGTTGATGCCGATGGCTATGCCACATTCTCCACATCTAAGGCTTATAATGGCAGTGTAGAGACTTTTGTCCCTTACCACGATATTGGCCAGTGCTGGTCAGCATCCATCGGTATCAAATACATGTTCAACTAATTTAATGATAAGAATCTATGAAACTTAAATATATTTTCACCGCTCTTGTCGCCGCTTTGACATTCGCTGTGGGGTGCGAAGATGACATTGAAACCCATCTTGATGGATTAAGGGTGTCATCATCTTACATCGCCCTTCCTGCCGAAGGTGGTACCCAGACGATTACGGTCCGTGCCAGGCATGCTTGGTCTTTTGGTGATATCCCGGAATGGTTGGAGGTCACACCTGATTCCGGCTTTAATGGAGAGACGGAGGTTACCTTTAAGGCCGGAGCCGCAACGTCGACACTTACGGCAGAACTTTACATCAATTGCCAAGAGGAGTCTCAGATGATTAATGTCCTTCAGATGACAGAGAAAGTTGAGCTCCCTATCATTTCTTGTAAAGAGTTCAATGAGAATGGAGAGGACGGTAAGTCATACCGTGTCAAGGGAACAGTCACGAAAATCGTTAACACTACCTATGGCAACATGTACATTGATGACGGTACAGGAGAGGCTTATGTCTATGGAACGCTCGATGCCGGTGGCAATGCGAAGAACTTCCTCAGTCTCGGCATTGAGATAGGTGATGTCGTTACCGTTGAAGGTCCAAGAACGACTTACAATAAAACCGTAGAACTCGTGGATGTGAGTGTCATAAGCATTGAGAAGTCACTTATCAAGGTTGATTCTGTAACTGTTAAGATTCCGGGCAGCGATGAATTTAAATTATATTCAGAGTCACTTCCTCTTGAGGGGGCCGATGTAAAAGCTCATCTTACGGTAAAGGGTAACGGCCTTTCAGTAGTTGTTCCAGATGCTGCCAAATCTTGGATTTCCGTGAATGCGATTGAGACTTCCGGCAATAACAGTATAGTTTCATTCAGTGTTGCGGCTAACGCTTATGGTGACAGATCCGTAGATCTCACATTCAATACAGTTTCTGAAGGTAAGACTAACACTGCTCAGACAAGCCTGGAGCAGAAAGGTGCGATCATCGAGACAACCATCGACAAACTTCTTGCGGCGGAGGATGGCGCCACACAGTACAGGACTACCGGTTACATCACTAAGGATGAGGATAGTGATTATGGCAATATTTATATAAAAGACGCTACCGGAGAGATTTATATCTATGGCGTCCTTGATGACAAGGGACAGTCAAAGCAGTGGAAGAACATGGGCATCAAAGAGGGTGACATTGTCACCGTTGTCGGCCCTAAGACTTCTCATAACGGAACGGCTCAACTTCAGAATGTTACTATTGAAAATCATATCAAGGTTCAGGACATCTCACTTGCTGATTTCCGAGATCTTAAGGATGACAAGACCGCTTACTATAGAATCTCCGGAAAGGTCGCCAAGAGCACCGAGGCTAACACTAAGTTTGATTTGACACAGTATGGTAACTTTGCCTTGACGGATGGAACTACTGAAGTTTATGTATTCGGAGTAAGAGCCGGTTGGGGTGGTGCTAAAGGACAGTTCGGTCCTTTGGGCATCAAGGAAGGTGATGAGCTTACCATTGTATGCTATAAGACAAGTTTCAAGGGTCTCATCGAGGCCGACGGCTGCTTCTATGTCTCTCACAAGTCAGGCTCTGTAGAACCAGAGGACCCTCAACCAGGCGTTGATCCTTACTCCATTGATTTGAAGTACACTCTCGGGGCTAATTCTATGGATGCTCAAGCCACAATTAACGAAAAGGAAAACATAAATGTTGTAAAGATAGGGACAAGTGATGCGGCTGGAGATGTTACATTTACTGTCCCGGCCGGATCCAAGTATGTTTCTTTCTATGCTCTTGCTTGGAATAAGGCAGCTACTACCCTTGAATTCTCTGTGGAGGGAGTCGGTGTCACTGGTACTCAGGATATTCGGGCCAATTCAGCTGTTAAAGGAAATCCTCCGTTTAAGTTTGACGTGACTGATGATGACTACTACACTTTTGGTGATGGTACTCCAATGCCAGCAGATATTCAGGTTAAGATTACTACTAAGTCTGGTTCAAAGACACGTGCCGTAATCTTCGGAGTAAAAGCTACTAAGTAGTTTGCATCAAGTGATAATCAGAAGAGGGCGACCGTACACCACGGCCGCCCTTTTATGAGTCTCTATAGGTGTGGCAGAATGTGTGGTAAGCATCGTAAGCATCCAAAGAAGTGCATATTGACAAAGTCGTAATGCAACTGACACGAGAGAAATGTCAGTGTGAGCATCCGATAAAGCATGACTGTTAGTTGATGCTAGTGTGATATACCTTTGCCAAAAAATCAAATTCATATTCTTGTTCACCGGCTGCTGAGCCTCTTGAGACCGGCTGTTTGCAACCCACAGGCACGGGCGGATGCCTTGAGGTGCGTTGAGAGGCCGATCCGTGTGTCTGACCCTACTCCTCAACAAGGGGGTCGACCACAACGATCTGCCTCTGACAGCTGTCAGAAGCACATCTCCGTGTCCGTGGTTTGAAAAGCATGATCTTGGATGCTTACAGTTCTTGCGCCCCGATACCAGCATCTCCCGTGTTTGGTAATATTCATACACTTAGTGAGTTATGAAACGCTGCCCTCCCGATCGCCCCGGCAACGATTTGTAACTCATTACTAATGAACGGGTGACACACCACCCACTGATTTCCAAGACTTTCTGGATTACTGCCCGCCACACAAAACACAGCCACTCGTTTCAGCCCCGTCGCCTGTGCACGTGCTTCGCCTGGATATTCATACTTAGAGTCGCTCGGTAATATTATTGCCCCTGCTGATTGCCAGTTATTTCATGGTTATCGACCGGCCACCAGAACCTTCAGAAATCAACTCACTTCTTTTGCTTTCACAAGAGTTTCTTCATCTCCTCTTCGTCCGGAAGAAGTTCTTTCAGCCGTTCTTGACTTGACGTGTAGGTGGCGACACCCATCGGCTTGGTGTAATCTTGAAGGACATACTCGACATAAGCGCGGTCGGCATCCTTGCAT
>CAKUSF010000123.1 GCA_934678915.1 uncultured Bacteroidales bacterium | reverse complement strand
CCTGATCGACTCGCGGCACGACATCACGAAGATTGACAGGGAGTTTCTGGCCGGACTTGGAGAGAACGGCATCCCGTTCGCGATCATATTCACAAAAGGCGACAAACTCGGACCGAATGCCTTGAAGGCGCAGATCGAGCGGGACAAGGAGATTCTGGCCGAAGATTGGGAGGAGCTGCCGCCAATGTTCGCTTCCAGCTCCGAGACCGGAGCCGGAAAGGAAGAGATTTTGGACTATATTCAACAATACATTAATTAATAGCATAGTTTAATGCACATGGAACACAGAATGGAATTGTTTGCCTGCAGAGCCTCAAAGGACTTTGCCTGCAAGGTCGTTGATGAACTGAACCAACTCGGAGCCCCTACCGGAGAAAAGTACCATCTCGGAGCTTCGGAAGTCACTCTGTTCAGCGATGGAGAATTCGTACCTTCCTTCACGGACAGCGTCAGAGGCGCTACCGTGTTCATCTTGCAGTCCACTTTTCCTCCTACCGAGAATCTGATGGAGCTTCTTCTGACGATTGATGCAGCCAAGAGAGCCTCAGCTGACAAAGTCATCGCGGTAATGCCGTATTTCGGATGGGCCAGACAAGACCGAAAGGATAAACCACGTGTCTCCATCGGTGCCAAACTGGTGGCGAACCTTCTGACAGCGGCAGGTGTAGATCGTATCATGACCTGCGACCTTCATGCTGATCAGATCCAAGGATTCTTCGATTTGCCAGTGGATCACATCTACGCTAGCAAGGTGTTCATCCCTTACCTGAAATCTCTGAACATTGAAAATCTTGCCATTGCAGCCCCTGACATGGGTGGAGCCAAACGAGCCAATGCCTACGCCAAGGAGCTTGCATGCCCTGTGATCATCTGCCACAAGTCTAGGGAAAGGGCCAATGTGGTGGCTTCAATCACGGCAATCGGAGAGGTTGAAGGCAAGAACATCGTGATTGTCGATGACTTGATCGACACAGCAGGAACTCTCGTAAAGGCAGCGGAAGTGCTGATGGAAAAAGGTGCTGCCAGTGTCAGGGCATGTGCAACACACGCGGTGCTTTCCGGCCCGGCTTACGACAGAATCAACAATTCCTGCTTAAAGGAAGTATTTGTAACAGACACAATTCCAATCAAGAGCGGTGTCGATTCAAAGAAAATAAGAGTGGTTTCTATGGCTGAGACCTTCGCTGCTATCATACGCAAGGTCTATAACTACGAGCCTATCAGTACAGAGTTTATATTCTAAGAGATGAAAACGGTTCTCGCTGCGATAATCCTGCTTGGATTAGGAGTGATCGGAATGTGCTTCAACATCATATTCCGAAAGAACGGTAAGTTCCCGGAGACGGAGATCAGTCGCAACGAGAACATGCGCAAGCTAGGCATCAAGTGCATGAGGGAGCAAGACGAGGAGCTCTTTTCAAAAAAGAAGCCGCACAGGAGCGATTCATGCACCGGAACCTACAGTGACGCCTGCACTGGATGTGGGTTCTATGAATATGAGTTCGGAGGCAAGAAGCCCAAGAATCAGAGCCGCTGATAATAATTGAATATTTAGAAGTAACAGAATCATTATGAGTTTAGTAGCTATAGTTGGACGACCGAACGTTGGCAAATCCACACTTTTCAACAGGCTTGTCGGTATGCGTCAGGCAATTGTTGATGAGACCGCTGGCGTGACAAGAGACCGTCACTACGGCAAATGCGAATGGTGCGGCAAAGAGTTCTCCGTGGTAGACACGGGAGGTTGGACAACAAACTCGGACGATGTGTTCGAAGAAGCCATCCGCAAGCAGGTCGTGATCGCCATCGAGGAGGCTGACGCGATAATATTCATGGTCGAAGCCGCAGCCGGCATCACTGACTACGATGCAGAGATTGCCGACATCCTACGCCGGAGCGAAAAGCCTGTTGTACTGTGTGTCAACAAGGTAGATTCAGGGGAGAAGATGTTCGATGCCTATCAGTTCTATTCATTGGGGCTCGGAGAAATTTGGGCAACATCTGCGGCCAACGGAAGCGGAACGGGCGATCTTCTTGATGAAGTTCTCAAAGTTCTTCCAGAAGAGAAGCCTCAAAAAGACGATGACCGGCCAGACCTTCCACACATCACGATTGTAGGAAAGCCGAACGTTGGCAAGTCATCACTGACAAATGCCCTCCTTGGAGAAGAACGGAACATCGTGACACCGGTTGCCGGAACGACAAGAGACTCAATCTCAACCCTTTACAACAAATTCGGTCATGAGTTCATGCTTGTGGACACGGCCGGAATGCGCAGGAAGGCCAAAGTCAACGAGGATCTTGAGTTCTATTCCGTGATGCGTTCCATCCGAGCAATTGAACATTCTGATGTCTGCATCCTGATGATCGATGCCAACAGCGGCATGGAGGCTCAGGACATGAGCATATTCAATCTCATCGTCCGCAACCGCAAGGCCTGCGTACTGGTGGTCAACAAATGGGACCTCTTCCTCAAGGACAGCAACACAATGAAGGAATATGAAGCATCGCTCCGCCGACGCATCGCTCCGTTCGATGACGTGCCGATCATATTCACCTCCGTCACAAAGAAACAGAGGATCATGGATGTACTGGACGCAGCAGAGCACGTCTACGAGAATTATTCTCGCAAACTGTCAACGGCAAGACTGAATGAGGCCTTGCTCCCTGAGATTGAGAACTATCCGCCTCCAGCATGGAAAGGCAAATATGTAAAGATCAAGTACGTAACTCAGTTGCCGACAAGATTCCCGGCTTTCGCATTCTTCTGCAATCTGCCTCAGTACGTCAAAGAACCGTACAAGAGATTCCTTGAGAATAAGCTTAGGGAGCATTTTGACCTACATGGGTGCCCCGTACAGATCTTCATGAGAGCAAAATAACACGAGACTATGCTGCTAGAGATTCTGAAAGCATTCATAATCGGAATTTGTGCATCGGCACCTTTGGGACCGGTGGCGATTATTGTGCTTCAGAAGTCTATCTGCTATGGGCATAAAGCCGGTTTCACGACCGGTCTAGGTGCTTCACTTGTTGACACAGCCTACGCCATCATCTCGATCTTCGCATGGGCTTTCGCTCAGAATTTCATCAACACCTACGAATCCATCATCTTCCTCATCGGTGGACCTGTGATTGCTCTGCTGGGATATTCAATGGCTTTCAAGGATCCGTTCAGAAAAATGGAGCCGGGTGATGTTAGGTCTCGTGGAGCGTCACCGAAGGATTTCCTTCAGGCTGTTGCCACCACAATCTCCAACCCAGGAGCGATACTTGTGATGTTCGCTCTGTTCGCCTTCTTTCAAGTGGATGTGACCGACAGAAGTTTTAGGATTTACCCGATCATCCTAGCGGTCGCTGGCGGCTCAATCGCCTACTGGTTCTTCTTCTCATGGTTTTTCAGCAATTGGAGAAAGGCTTTTGACATGAAAAAGATCATGTGGATGAACAGAATCGCGGGAATCATCATAATAATCATAGGCTTAGCCCTGCTCGGAGAAGGTGCGTTCGACTTGCTCTTCACAGGCGGAAAGTAATTTACGAATATGGCAGAAAAAACAGACAATAAGGGTTTCTTCGGGAACTGGATAGTGAAGAACATCATCCTAGCGGTGCTGTTTTTCACGGTTTTGATAATCTTCAACTCGATTCTTCTGAGCACTATCACAAATCACAACAAGACCATCGTGGTTCCGGATTTGACAAGCATGAGTCTTGATGAGGCAAGGCACGAGGCATCCAGACTGAAGTTGAGAACAGAGGTAATCGACTCGATTTTCGTCAGGAAAAAGGAGAAAGGGGCCGTTTATAGTCAGAATCCAGCAGCCGGTTCCAGAGTCAAGAAAGGGAGGAGAATCCTCCTGACGATAAATGCCAAGAATGCAAAGAAAGTCAGCATGCCAAACCTTGTAGGCTACTCCATGCGTCAGGCCAAAGCCGAGTTGAGTTCTAAGGGGTTAGCTCTTGGAAAACTCATCTATGTCAATGACATTGCGACGAATAACGTGCTGAGACAGATTTACAGGAATCGTGAGATCAAACCTGGCACGCAGATCGAGACAGGGGCGGAAATCAACCTTGAGGTTGGGCTCAACAGTGATGACAAGTTGACCTACGTTCCTGATGTCAAAGGGCTGAAATACCTCAGAGCCATAGATGCGGTACATGACAACTCATTGAACATTGGTCGCATCGTGTTCGACAAGGACATAAGGAACTACAGCGACTCGCTGAACGCCTCGGTAAGCAGACAAACTCCTGAGGCTTCAAGCAATCCTATTCTCATGGGTTCTGACGTGACCCTTTACCTATCATTGGACAAGAAAGACTAATAAAGTGGACGAGGAGAGACTTTACAACGACCAAGAAGAAAACGTCGAGGACGAAGAGCAGGGAATGTTCGAGCATTTCAGGCTCAATGTTGATGTCGGACAGACTCCAATGCGTGTGGACAAGTACATGGCCACGCATTTGGAGGACACTTCTAGGCACAGGGTTCAGTGTGCGATTAAGGAAGGCTATGTGCGTGTGAATGACAAGGTTGCGAAAGCAAACCTCATCATCAGGCCGGGGGATGTAATTAGGTTTGTGATGCCGTACCGCCGCCGTGGCCTTGAAATCCTGCCACAGGATATTCCTTTGAACATAGTTTATGAGGACAACGATCTGCTTGTTGTCAACAAGGCTGCCGGGATGGTTGTCCATCCGGGACATGGTCACTTCGAGGGGACTCTCATCAATGCTCTTTCCTATCATTTGGGAATATCCCAAGGGCCGGAGGCTGCAGACGAGAGGATGGGAATTCTTGTGCACAGAATCGACAAGGACACATCAGGGCTTTTGGTTGTGGCCAAAAACGATGAGACTCAACTGGATCTTGCGCGTCAGTTCTTCGAGCACTCTATCGAGAGACGGTACGTTGCGGTTGTCTGGGGCAACATCAAGGAGGACGAGGGGACTATCGACGGGAACATCGGGCGTGATCCCAACGACAGGCTGAGATTCAGGGTTTACACCAGCGATGATGACCGCGGAAAGCATGCTGTGACACATTACAGGGTGCTGGAGAGGTTCGGTTATGTTACCGTTGTCGAGTGCAAGTTGGAGACTGGACGCACGCACCAGATCAGGGTTCACATGAATTACATCGGGCATCCGTTGTTCAATGACGAAAGGTACGGTGGGTCAGAGATCCGCAAGGGCACGATCTACGCCAAGTACCGTCAGTTCATCCAGAACTGTTTTGAGATCTGCCCTAGGCAGGCTCTTCATGCGAAGACTCTCGGTTTCGTGCATCCCGGCACAGGCAAATGGATCCAATTCGATTCGCAGCTTCCGGGGGACATGACCGCCATGATTGACAAATGGCGCAACTATGTCAACTTTGTCGGAGTTGAGGAAGACAAATAATTTTATATTGAATTAATTCATAAATATTTGCAGGTAGTTAGTCGAAATATAAGAAGAAACTTACGAATGTTGAGCTACCGATTGGATAGCCAGAATAAAAAAAGAAACTTTCAAATTTTGCACGTTACCAAAATTTGAAAGTTTATTTTTATTCTGGCCATAGGGTAATATGTCAAAAAAACATTCTGAGTTTATCATAATGTACGGTTACTTCTACAGGCTATGAAACACGGTCACTTCGACAAGCTCAGTGACCTACGGGATTGTCGAAGTGACGATAGTAACCGGCTCTTGAATTATTCGCAATCGTGTCACTATGGTCAGAAAAGGACTATGGCGAATTTTGGTTCACTGTGCAAAATTCGCCATAGTCTCTTTTGACCGTCCAGTATATTCAGTCAAACTACATCCTTGGAGGAGGTGGGCCCATCGGGCCGCGACCCATGCCTGGGCCGCCACGACGTCCGTCTCTGCCACCGAAGTTGCCGAAGCGGTAGGTCAGGGAGACTACTATGTAACGACCGAGAGTGTTGTTCAGGGTCTCGGTGTGGTAGTTCGAAGAATCAGAGATCGAGAGGTTCTTGGCCTGGTCGAGGATGTCGTAGGCGTTCAGGGCGAGGGTGAACTTGTCCTTGAACAGGAGCTTGGTGATCTTGGCGTTCAGAATCAACTGGGTTCCCTGATCGGTTGTGTAACCGTTGTACCAGTTATAGTTGCCATCGGTGACGATTCCGAATCCTCCCGGAACGGTCCAGTTCATCGAAGCCGTGAC
>CAKUSF010000122.1 GCA_934678915.1 uncultured Bacteroidales bacterium | reverse complement strand
TTTCCGGCTCCCGAAACCGGTTGTTCATAATACTTTGGGTGCGGAAAACCATGTGGGCGCATCAGCCGCCAAACCGGTCGCTGAGCCTGCCGAAGCGACTGATCGTGACGCTTCGACAAGCTCAGCGTCCGGAAGAAGGCTCATCAAGGCCGGGCTCAAAACTGACTTATTTTGTGTCAAACATTTATTAGTGGTCAAACACAACAGAATAGATTTCTTCCCTTGAGTACTCACAAGGCTTGATGACTTTCCCGTCTTGGTACAAGCCCCACTTGCCGTCAAACGCTCCCGTGATCTTATCATAAGTCCCCATAAACAAGGCTTTATTGTCACCTGTCAGATTATCGATATAGTCATACTCAAACGGAAGCATCTCATTCCCTGTCAGGTCTACAATGCCATATTTTCCATCTTTGACTACTATTATATCTTCGTTTCCTCCGCAAAACAAGGAAAATGCATCGCACTCACCTTGGTCAGGTATCTCGTCATAAACTGCATCAATCACCAGTTCTCCTTTGCTATTGATGATGCCCCATTTACCTGCTACCTTAACGCAGCAGTAGAAATCTTTGTACTCGGGGTTACACTCCTCGCAACCGAATGATGGCTTCACAGCCTCACAATTAAAATGAACGATGTCCCTCGACCCATAGTCAATCAAATCAACACCTCCATCAGTGAATCCGACAATCTTATCACACCCCCACATCTGTTCATATCTCACTTCAGCAAGCAAGTTTCCCTTACTATCTGCAACCCCGAACTTTCCTTCCTTAGCGAGAAGAACATATGGATCATCAGCACCGAAATAATCAAACGCAAAACCTTTCCCGTAATTACTCCAATACAAAGGGATAATCTCCGAATACACCTTTGGGATCACCTCCTCACCAGCAACAGTCATAATTCCATTCACCCCATTCTGAACGACCTTTAAATACTGTCCATTCTCACTAATCTCAATCCGGGAATACTCCGGTTCAAGAATAGTATGACCAGACTTGTCCGCCAAACCAAGTTTGCCATCTTCAACAAAATAGAAATATCCATATTTCTTCAATAGTTGCTGCTGGTAATCGTATTCCTCTGTACAATCATAGTCATAACCAGCACCGAATATTTCTTTCGCCAAGGCATCATCGGCTTTTTCCCGCAGAACCTCCATTTTTATGTCCTCACAGGCAGCCCCATCCAATGCTGCGATTCTTTGTCTTGCCGAATTGAATATGGCAAGAACCTTCTCAAACCGTTCCTGTGACAACTGATAGTTCTGCCAATGCCTCCAGTTGTCGTCTCCGAATATAAACGCCCACAACTCATTGGATTTGGATAAAGTCATCGTGAAGTTCCCGCTTCCCGCGAAATCCCTGTTATGCCAACGCCCTCTTAGAGAAACCGGATAATATCCCTCCGTTTCAGCCAGCCCACATTTCTCAGAAAAGCGCAGATCTTCCAAATCGCCTATTTCAGTGTAAATGGAACTTCCCGGGACAGCATATTCCACCTTCAGCGATAAATCCGATCTTCGATAATAAAAAGCAGCGTCGCCATACATATACCCTATAAGGCAATGACCTTGTACAGGAACATCCCCAAATTGTTCCACAACAATGCCGATTATCTCCTCATAGGCTTCTTTGGTAATAATATCTTTCTTTTCCTCCACACTCAAGCAAGAGGTCAACAGCATGAAAGTGGCGAGGATTGCAGCTATGCGCTTAATGATTTTCATAGCCTAATCATCTGATGACAGCCTGTACCGCCCACTGAATTCCCCGACACCTGACACGACAAGTGAACCATCCTTTTTCAGATGTACGCGCCCGACCTGTTTCAAGCTACCATCATCGCGAACCTCACAAAGTTCATTAGGCTCCCTGAAAACATAAGGCATCAATAACCCCAATTTCTCATAACCCCGTCCGATTGGTTGGAACTGGAAGGTCTTAAGTGTCCCCATATCTTTGAGTACAAACAACATATATTCTTCACCTTTTGAATATACGCCATCTATTGCATCGAAATCGACATTCTGTACTTTAGGAGTACACAGAACGAACGGAGAAAACAAAAACAACAACACTAAGAATATCGTTATTTTCACATCCTTTAAACAATCTGTAGCATTCATTTCTAATAACTATAATTTCATTTTTTGTTTTCTTTAGCTTTTTCATCCTTAGAGACGCAATCTTTATACGAAGCCATCAATCTGATAGTCTCGTCAGAATAGCCCGCAAGCCCGTCCACACTATTTTCCATCGCTGCAACGCCGGCACCAGCAATCCCGACAGAGAAAAAAGCCGTCATGAAATTCCAATAGGAGGTATACACCATAAAGATCACTACAAAGGCGGCATAAATAAACTTATAATTATTGGCCACCCGGAACATCAATTTATTCTCTACTTTAAGAGATTCGATATTCTCCTTGATGGACTCCAAATCATAATTAGCAGCCATATTATTCAGAAAATCAGTCACATAAGGACCTTTTTCCTTTCCATTGTTGATAACCTTGCCATCCAACAATTTACACAAAAGCGAGTAATTCATGATAGTTGTTAATTATTCACATCTATTATCTTCGGATCTTGCGCTAGACAACGCATAAATCACAGCGCATCCGACAACAGAAAGCAAGAGAGCGGATACGATGTAAATGTCGATACGATACTCAAATAATGAGAATATTACATTGAATATAATGAGTGCCACAGAAAGCATCCAAGAAGCCACCTTTATCGACACTCCACGTTTTCCGTTTGAAAATGTGATTCCCATGGCCGGTATGAGGCCAGACATTATTGTTATGGAAGCCACGACCAATGACACCCAGTTTCTGCCGCCAGCGGTTGATGCAAAAATCTCGCACACAAAGCCAAGAAGCAGAGCGATGACAATGGCGAACAAGAACTTTACAGTGTTGATTTTCATAGATACTATTTGATTTTTGCTACCACAAATAATTTATTGATTTCAGGGACACTTGATGCAGCTTTCCAATCCGGAAAGCCCTCTTTCCAAACCAATGTGTCACTTTTTAGCAAATCATTCTGGATCAGTTTCACCAACTCATCATTGTTGAACGGCCCAGCCTGAGTGCCGTCCACCACCAAATAAGTCAATTGTTGAACAGGTGATGGTGGAACCTGGCGCTGAACGGAGTTCTGAGTAGACAGACAACTTGACATGATGTCCGGAACCTGTTTAATCATAGACATACCAATGCCTAACTCAAGCATCTTTTCAATGAAAGCAGAACTATCTTCCATACATAGTGAGATTAACCGACAACAATTATCTGAGGACAATCCTTAAGCATTTTCCACCCAGGCCACCCATTTGTCCAAACATATGTCTCAAGAGATATTTCCTCATCCTTCAACATTTTTCTCAACTGTTCGGACGTGTACGGACCTTTCGGTTCACTTCCAAACGCGACCACATATTGGATGCCTTCATGTTTTTGAAAAACAGGAAGAGCCACATGTGACGGGATGTCCACCTGAGGAACTGATACTTGCATCGCTTTTATGCTCTTCTGAGCTTTTTCTGTCATTTTCTCCCACACGTCCGAATCAGCCAGATTGTTCATCGTATTGAAATCCAATTGCTTCATGTTTATTTATATTTATTTGGTTGGAATTGGTGGAGGGCAACCTGGTACAGGAGGGGGAACCGGAGCGAACAATGCGGATAACGCAGGAATCAAATTGATTGGAGTCCAGTCTGTCATACCTTCGCGCCATCCTAAAGTTTCCCCATTAATTTGTCCATGGGAAACCATCCGGGATATTTCAGCTATATCGCAAGGGCCATATTGCTGCCCACTGACCACTAAATAAAACACGACAGAGTTCTGGTTTGGTACAGGCGGAGGCCCTTGCATTGGTTTTCCGGCACCAGACATGGCTGAATTCATGATCTGTCCCATCTGGTTCATCATGTTCGTTGCTTGTCCACCTACAGCAGCGCCCATCATCATGCCGGTCATCATGCCAGCCGGATTCATGTGGCCATCTGATGAGCCAAGGTTCATTGACCCCATCTTTCCCATACCCTCCATTCCAGTCTTCAACACCTCAGCCTGTTTGTTGATGGCATGGGCGTTGATGTAGGCAGACTCGCTTGCAAGGCCAGTTTGTTTGGCGGCCTGTTCAGACTGAACATGTTGGGCGAACTGAGACTCTTCCCTCATCCTGGAAGCCATGTCAGCCATGTGCTCCATCTGTGTCTGCGCCATCTTTTGGGCTGTCTCGTTCCTGATGTCAGCATCTGTACACATTGTCTGACGCTGAATCTCATAACCCAACAAGGTTGTCTTTTCATTCTCAAGATTGTAAAGATGAGTCTGGTCCTCAGTCAGTCTCTTCAACCTCTGATAACCTTCGCTGTCCTCGTCATAGCGGATGTCTTCGATGTTGATGCCGCTGGCAAAGACTCCGAAACGATGCGCAATGGGATCCTGAATGCGAGAGCAGATGTAACTGCCCAACTCCCCTATCAAACCATTGAAATGCATTATGAATATTCCTGTGTCCTTTGGAGCATTGGAGACCACCCTCTTGACTTCCTGAGTCAGCAGAGTCTTGACTTTAGACTCAAAATCCGCCATAGAAGTGTCACTGGAGCCCCACGCTTCCAGAAAATATTTCAGAAACTCCTGCTGTGTCGGAATCTCAAATGTCATCGCGCCCTTGATCGCGACTTCGATGTCATATGCCTTGTACTCTGGCTCTGAAGGGATAACCCTAAAGAACGGGATGACAAACGGCAACTCCATTCCCTTAGTGAGGTTGATGAAGTACACCTCCGCCGGGAAAGGAGTACCTCCTTTGTAGGCAGCCCCTATTATGGATGCCAGAACAGGCATATTCTCTGTCCTGACAACATCATCATAAGGTCCAGTTATCACATCATAACTTCCCTTGTTCTGGTAAAGGAACACAGCGGCCTGCCCCGGCCTTACGCGCAGGCTGCTGCCATAGCGGATGGAATTCTCCCTCTTCGACTGTCCGACCCCTCTGGATGCATCAGGACGCCATTTCCAAATCAGGAAATCCTTCTCGTCACAACGGATAGAATCCATTATGCCGCCTTCATTTTTGTGTCCAAACAATCCCATATCATTTGATAACTTATAACCCGCTATTATCCACCTCAGAAATCGCCTTTATCATTGCATCCCTAACTTGTTGATTCTTAATCGAAGATACAACAATTTTCGCTTGCTGTGGTTTCCCTTTTGACAACCAGTAATTGATTTCTTGGACAGATATATCGTCAAGCATTTCATCCACATTCCCGGAATGCTTCTTAATCGCTGTTCTCGCTCCAGCATAATTGTTCTCCTCAAGGCACGCATTCATTTCAGTTCTAGCCTCATCGTTAATTTCACCTCTGATTCCAAAATAAGGAACCACAACAGCGACTAAAATAAAAAAAGGAATAGCTAACCAGAATAGATTAAATTTATTTTTCCACTTTTCTGATTTAGCCAACAATGATTTATATTCCGAAACAATTGAATGGATCTCCGGATCATCTCTGTCAAATCGAGAAAGGGCTAACAGTGCTTGATTTGCCCTTCCATACCAAGCTCTCTTTACTGGCCTCATCATCAGCATATTCCCACCATTTAGCATGGAAGAATCATCCGTAGAGATATAGTTTGAATAAGAGAACTCCAGCATTTGGACAAGCCCTTCTTTGGTATATGGCAATGTGAAAGAACTTATTACCGAAACCATTCGCTGGGCTGGGGTCTCAAGGGAAAAAAGGTTATTAATACTAGGCTTTCTCGGAGCGCACGCCTCTTCATAACGTCTTTGAAACTCCTTGATCATAGCACTTGCATCCTTACTGGCCTGACTTTCTTTCTGAAAGACAAAGCCACACTCCGGACACGAAAGCATTGTGTCAGTTATCGGAGCTCCGCAATGCGGGCATTTCTTGACACCTTTCGTTTCTTGCGACACTGCGGTTCTGGAAACAGACAGTTTTGCAAGTTCGTTGTCAAGGTACATCTCAACAAGGTCCGGATCCTCCCCAACCTCTTTGGCCTTTTTCAAAATGAGTTCCCGATGCTTCGGAGAAACCGTACCACTTTCGATGGCCAATTTGACCATCTGAACTATCTTTTCATCCATGGATATTATTGTTTTGAATCTTTAAACTTAAACAAGAAAAACTCAAGCTGATCCGGTGTGACACCGCTCATTTTGTTAGCGATCTCCGACATGCGGCTTACATA
>CAKUSF010000121.1 GCA_934678915.1 uncultured Bacteroidales bacterium | reverse complement strand
TAAGAGCCACAAACGGTGAAGCGAAAAACAAACCGCGCTTACCTATATCGGACACGTAATCGCGGAGACGCTTACCACATATCCATCATCTTTCACCTCAGAGACTAAGCTCTTGCAGGTTTAGGATTTTTTATATAACTTGCCACTGATTATCAGAGAGGTTGATTGAATATATTTTCATGACTAAACTTCTTTATGTTTAAGAATTACGAAAATATATTCAATTAAAAACAACTGCTGATTTAACAAACAAGTCTCACGTTCTACACCTCTTCTAAAAACAGATTCTACGTCTATGGCAAATATATTTCTTATAAAAGAATCACGCAGCAGCAATGTAGTAATGTTCATTGACAATTTTTATGCGCTGTTAATAACAAGGCAGCCAGTCAGTTATGTTGACATTATTTATCGCGCAGACCCAAATGTTCCGAACGGATATTTCAAGAATCACAAGATCAGTTCTTACGGGGACGGGAAACTGTACAGTCCTTTGAAAAAGGCGGTGTCGATTGTTTGCAAGGAGCTTAAGTCACGTTTTCCTGGCTCTATAGTGGATAACGGGAAAAGCAAGGGAAAAACATTCACGTACGTAGGAGAAACTGACGACCCTCTTGCTGAAGACCGAAAATGCTACCGCCAACAGACTGTCGAGGATTATGTGAGGTTCTGCAAAGGAACGGTTGGTCTTTTGCCATCTGGATGGTTCTCGGCTTTCTTCGAAGATACTAATCTTCTTCTTGAAACCAGGCGTGACGCAGAAGCTGGAAAAATAATAGTAGGATCAGCCCATGATTTGAAGCTTCTGAATATCCATTTGCTTCCTGTTTTGTATAAAGCGATTTCCGATCATGCTGTAGTCAAATTCAACTACAAACCGTACGGCAAAGATTCAGTCTGCGTTGTACTGCACCCACAATTCTTGAAAGAGTATAATGGAAGATGGTACGTTCTAGGTCAACTCGCAAACGAATCCCATGATGTGACATTCTATCCTATTGACAGAATATGTTCCGGGATAACGACTGTCGAAAATATCGAATACTTGCAAGCTCCGGCAGGATATTTCCGTGAATACTTTAGTAATATCATAGGCATTACGCACACGAAGGATCGCAAAGCCTTTGACATCGTCATAAGAACACACACAGCATACTACCATGGACTGGTGTCAACAAAACCATTCCATCATAGCCAGGAAGAGCTGGTCCCCTATGGCCTTCACGAGGATGGCGAATATGGCTTGATCAAAATTCATGTTGAGCCTACATTGGAATTCGTGAGCAAGATCATATCTCTCGGTGCCAACATAGAGGTTGTGTCCCCGCATGATGTGCGCCATCAAGTGGCCAAGGCTGTAACCAAATTGTCCTCCATGTATGCCAAATAGGAGTAATAGATTGGTTCTTTGCCTTCTGAACCAATGTTAAGATGAAATCCTATTGCAGAATTGGATTTTAGTTCTACCTTTGCATCGCTGTTTCGGAGTCAGAATCCCGAACCCCCGAACCAGTGAATAACGTTTAACTTAAAAACTTATTAACTATGAATGATACTTTCAACACAAACACAACAAAATCTAACGTCAAGCTCGTCTCTCGTCGCGATGTCACTTATTGTGATCGCCAGCAAAAGGCCAAGACTCTCTTCCACTCAAAGTCAGAAGCCGAGGCACAGGCTCGACTGGAGAACTCCTCTCGTCCGTCAGACAGGCGACTGTCCCCATACTACTGCAAGTCATGCGGTGGCTGGCATCTCGGTGTGCGCAGGTATTACAGTGACAGCGGTCTCATAGGAACGGCCTCGATCCTTTCCAGCAAGGCAACTGAATCCACTCAATGGAGGCAGTACCGTTGCGGTGAACGCTCTACCGGCCATGGCTATGCCGCTGAGGATGCCAACGCACTCGCTGACCGTCGTCATGGACACAAAGTGGTCAAGACCGGTTGGGATAACACTCCTGACGGACCTGACCGCATCGTTGACGGTGTAAAAGTCCAGACAAAGTACTGCCAGAGTGCAAGAGCGACCATCAACAGCGCGTTTGACAAGACAACCGGCCAATACCGTTATCCAGATCAGCAACTGGAGGTGCCGAAGGATCAGTACAACGATGCTGTCAAGATGATGGAGGAGAAGATCAGAGACGGCAAAGTTGAAGGTGTCACTGATCCTGCTCAGGCTAAGAACCTTGTCCGCAAAGGACATTACACCTACGAACAGGCTGTCAAGATTACCAAGGCTGGCAACTGGGAATCGATAAAGTTCGACATCCGCAATCAGGCTGGTGCATCTGCGACAGCGGGAGCCATCTCAGCAGCGATGACGTTCATTTCGGCAAAAAGACATGGAGCCACTGCAGGTGAGGCGGTTAAGGATTCCGGAATCCAAGCGGGAAAGACGGCTGCAAAAACGATGGTCACCGGCGTTGCCACACAGCAGTTTCTCAGAACGAGTGCTGGACGAGCCACGACTGCGGTCCTTGAAAAAGGAGCCAACAAAGTTCTTGACGCTGCCATGCGCACTGGTGTTGGGCGGAAGGTGGTAGAGAAGACAGCGGAAGGTGTCGGCAAACGCGCATTGACAGGTGCTGCCGCACGTAATGTGCTCTCACGTACGGCTTCAACCAATGTTGTCACTGCCACAACCGCATTCGTCGTCAGTGTCATTCCTGACACCGTAAGACTTTGCACAGGAAAGATATCCGGCAAGGAATTCGGTAAGCGCACAGCATGTAATGGAGCAGGTGCAATAGGAGGTACCGGAGGTGCCTGGGCAGGAGCCGCCATCGGATCATGCATCTGTCCAGGCATAGGCACGGCAGTCGGAGGCTTTATCGGAGGTCTCGCTGGAGGCATGGGAGCTTCGGCTGGAGTTGGCAGACTCTTCCATCACAAGAAGAACTAGCTGATGAGTATAGGATATTAATTCACCAGCCGTCCACGGTTTCATTCGAGGTTACATAGATTTCATTGCCGATTCACATCTGATGTTGGATCGGCCATGGAATGTGGAATTCGGAGGATGGAGAACATGGTTGGCAAATACGAACTAAATTATGAAGATATTCGGATTACAGGGAACGTCATTTTCGCCAAGAAGGGCGATTCGAGTGGACGTGTTGAAGAGAAGCATAGCCAAGAAAACAGGAGTGCCATTGACCAAGTCGGGAGTGGAGAGGAAGATCGGGAGGGAAATCATCAAGGCAGTGACCAAAATATTCAAAAAATAGAGAATATGACCGGTTACTTCCCACAGAAATCGGCATTAACAAGTGCAAGCTACAAAAATAATAAGGTATGCATCAGAATCATAAAATCAACGAGAAGCGCCTCAGGCGGATTCATTCGATCTGGGCTGACGTGGCAAGAATGTACATCAAGGCGAACAAGGAGGCCATCCTTGCCAGAGAAGCTAGATCAAAATCCACCACTGCTACACGCAAAGCGATGATATTCAAAGGAGAGATGGACTTCATCTCAAGATGCATCCTTGACCGGAAGAACATTGAGACCGGAGGGCAGTTGTTTGGTTATTGGACTGAGGACGGGACACCGGTGATCCTCTACGCCATCGGGCCGGGGACTCGGGCGAATCATCAGGTTACATTCTTCAATCAGGATGTTGACTATCTGGTGAAAGTCGGGAATATTCTTCGGAATCGCTATGGGCTGCACCACATCGGGGAGTGGCACTCGCATCATCAGCTCGGGCTGGCGAGACCTAGCGGACACGACTCGGACAATATGACGAGTGTGATCAAACGGCGCGACCTTGGGGAGTTTCTCCTCTGCATCGGGAACTGCGACAACTTCTCGTCCTCACTGAATGCCTTTCTCTGCGACTCCTCTGAATGCCGAAGGATAGCGTGGGACTACGTGATGGCAGACAGTCCGCTCAGGCAAGTCATTGACAATGAGCTGGGCAGACTTATCTGCCAGCCACAGACACCACGAGCACATCATAAAGATCCAATACTCAATCAATATCAATGAATATGAACAACGAAAGATATTTGGCAGAAAAGCGAGTGCTGGCTTCGAAAGTCCCGTCAAGCGCCTACCGCTTTCTTGACATAGGCACATCATCTCCATACCTGAGGATAGCGGCACGGACAAACAACGGACACATCTACACACTGCACTTTGACTTGAGAGGGTTTCCGGAAAGTTCGCCCAAAGTGTTCGTCACCAAGATGCTCAAGGACAAATCTGGCAATGACATGAGTGGAGCAAGCGGCTCGATGCACACCCTATGCAGTGAAAATGGGTGGACAAGAATATGCCACTACGGACAGAACGCCTGGACACCTTACGTTTCCCTTTTCAAGGTGTACGTGAAATGCTGCCTGTGGCTGAATATGTACGAGCAGCACCTCGCGACAGGAATGCCGATAGAGTTCTATCTTAACCATCAGCAATAAGAAACAATTCAAACCGACATATAATATGATTTCTAAACAAGGACTTAGTGATCTTGCGGCAGATGTCCGCGACATCAATTACGGTGGCTCTATCAAAGAGTTGGTATTCAATCCGGAAACAGGTGATTTCGAAGCCTGTCCACGTGGAGCCTCACATGGTTCGGGCGAGATTGTGACCGAAATGACAGAGGGAGGGTTCGCTGCTGAAATGGCAGCGGACTCCCCTTCCGTCAGAGCCATTCTGGATGCACAGGAGATCGAAGCATTGAAGGACGGGCAGTCTGTTGTGGAGGGCAGGGCCTATGAATGGGAAGGAGAGAACGTTGTTCATATCAGGGCCACACCTCTGAGGCATTCGTTCGGAAAAGAGTGCAAGGCTTTTTTCGTAAAGAAAGGCGAGATACTTCCGGAAAATTCCAAATATTTGGTAATATTATTCGATAGCAAACCCTACGTATTCCAAAGACAAGAGGACGGAATATTAGGACAAATTCCTCACGGACTTATTCCGTCTCGTGAGGAATTATATTCAAGGAACAAAGGGATCCTTGAGGTTGACATCCTGAAAGAGAAAAGGGTTCTTATTGTGGGACTTGGAAGTTTCGGCAGCCAGATTGCGGTGGAATTGGCAAAGGCCGGAGTCGGGAGCTTCGCTCTAATGGATTTCGACAGGGTCGAGCTTCATAACCTTGCAAGGCATATCGCCACAGTCAATGATATCGGGCGGTTGAAAACAGATGTGGTCGAGGATGCCGTCAAGGGTAAGAATCCGTATGCGGCAGTCGATAAATATCCTGTTGACTTGAATGATGAGATAGCGTTATTAAGCGAAGAAGTCCGCAAAGCGGATATCGTGGTGTGCGCTACCGACAACAACAGAAGCAGGTTCGCCCTGTCAAAAGTTCTGAAAGATGAAGGCAAGGTTGGAATATTCGGCCGTGCCATCACCCGCGCGGAAGGAGGAGACGTCTTCCGTTACCGTCCCGGAGGTCCGTGCTACAGTTGCTTGATCGGGAAAGGTTTCTCCAACGAAGAGGAGATAAGCGATCTGCAAGCAGCGAGGCGTGAAGGAAGGATCCCGGCTTACGTCTCTCAGGAGGATGCTGAGGCAATGGTTCAAGTAGGATTGTCTTCCGACATTCTCCCGATATGCAATCTTATGGTGAAACTGGTTCTCGTGGAACTTTCAAAAGGGAAAGATTCGGGAATATCCTCACTTGAGGAGGAGCTTACCTACGACTACTACATTTGGGCTAATCACCGGGATAGGCATTATGCGAACTGGAAACCATTCTCTGAAGCAGGTCAGGGGCCGACAATCCTCAAATGGTACGGAGTGCGAGTTGAGAGAAATCCGGACTGTCCGTTATGCGGGGACAGAATTAATCTTGAATCCGGAGAAGGAATGATCGAAGGTCTGGAAGGCATTGAACCTGAACTCTAATGATTTATGGCATATCGATACAACGAGAAAACCGGAGAGTTCGAAGATTTAGGTAACAGCCAGGAAAGACGCGATGACAGCCCCAAGGCTCCCAGCGAGGGCAAGAAAGAAAGCAATGGTTGGATTTGGGTTGTAGTGGCCATCTTCGCAATCAACTTTCTAGCACAACTGCTTACAGCGCTTCAACAATGATAAGCATATTAATCAACATCAAACAATCACATTATGTCACCGAATTTAAAGTACATTTTTTCAGCCTTGATTCCGGCTTTGGGATGGGGATACTGGCTTTGGGAAGACGACCGAGAAGTCGCAAAGAAATGCGGCAAGATCGGGACTATCGCTTTTGCCATCGGTTTTTTGTTCAGCATGTGTACCGGACTCATAGGAAGATAGGTTGAATGGCTCTCGTTTGCAAACCACAGCCACAGGGAACGG
>CAKUSF010000120.1 GCA_934678915.1 uncultured Bacteroidales bacterium | reverse complement strand
ATGGCTGTCGCCTGGGCGTCCGTGAACTCGAAGCGGGAGATCAACTCGGACTTGGCCTCGTCCACATTGGCGGAATGCCTGATGATGTGGATAATCTCGTCGATGACATCGATGGCTTTCAGCAAACCTTCAAGGATGTGGGCCCTCTTCTGAGCCTTCTCCAATTCGAACTTGGTCCTGCGGATGATGACATCGTGGCGGAACTCCACAAAGTTGGCGATCATGTCCTTGAGGGACAAGGTCCTAGGACGACCCTTGACAAGGGCGACATTATTGAACGCGAAGCTGGACTGAAGCTGGGTGTACTTGAACAGGGTGTTGAGCACCACGTTGGAGTTGCAGCCCTGTTTTACCCTGATGACCACGCGGACACCCTCGCGGGATGTCTCGTCGTTGATGTAAGTTATGCCCTCGATCTTCTTGTCCTCGACCATCTGGCCGATCTTCTCGATCATCTCCTTCTTGTTGACCATGTACGGAATCTCGGTCACAACGATGGTCTCACGGCCATTGTCAGCGACCTCAATCTCTGTCTTGGCGCGGACTACGACCTTGCCACGACCCGTCTCGTAGGCTTCCTTAATTCCACCGACACCCATGATGATGCCACCGGTCGGGAAATCCGGACCTTTGATGTGCTGCATCAGGCCATCAGTGTCGATGTCAGGGTTATCTATGTAGGCGCAGATTGCATCGCAGCATTCGCCAAGGTTGTGCGGAGCCATGTTCGTGGCCATACCGACAGCGATACCGGACGATCCGTTCAGCAGAAGCAGCGGGGCCTTTGTAGGCAGCACAGTAGGCTCTTCCTCAGTGTCATCGAAGTTAAGCGTCATGTCAACCGTGTTCTTGTCAATGTCGGCAAGAACATCATCAGTCATCTTCTGAAGCTTTGCCTCGGTGTACCTCATGGCCGCCACTGGATCCCCGTCCATGGAGCCGAAGTTACCCTGACCGAAGATCATCGGATAACGCTGGTTCCAAGGCTGCGCCAATCTGGCAAGGGCATCATAGACACTGGAGTCTCCGTGCGGATGGTACTTACCGAGCACCTCACCGACAATCTTAGCGCACTTACGTGTCGGTCCTGAATATGACAGGCCAAGACCGTCCATTCCGAAAAGTACTCTCCTCTGCACTGGCTTCAGGCCGTCCCTAGCATCTGGTAGCGCACGGGAGACGATAACGGACATCGAATAGTCGATGTACGCAGTACGCATCTCGTGATCAATCTCAACCGGTTCGATGATGCCAGTCTGGCCTTCCTCTTTCTTTTCCTCAATATCCATATCGTGATGTTGAATACATTATAGTTAAACATGCAAAAATAACAAAAAAAACCGATAGAGACAACACCGCAATACACAACCCATTTTTCAGCCGATTCTGCAATGATTTTTCAGCTTGTGCCGTGTTTTGGCACAAGCTTAGGCTACCTTTGCATCAGAAACAAAAAAACAAAGTCATGAGAAACACTGAATATAATCTCGAAAAGCTCGCGTCAATGATCTCATCAGAATCATCGTTCACTGCCCTCATGGAGATAATGGGAGACATGGGGCTGGAGTTCGAGGGAGCCGTCAAGGGCGCATAATCACTTGACTGACAACGCTGTTTCCTCTTCCTTCAGGGACACGAGGGTGTTCTCCTTGTCAGCTGTCAGACCGACTCGGAGAGTCCTAAGTCCGGACGAACCTTTCTTTCTCCGGCCTTGCAGAATCCTATCGGAGATGATAAACTCCGACACAGGATCCTCTACATATTTCATCACTGCTCTTTTCAGAGGCCTTGCACCGAAAGCTGGATCGAAACCGGCATCAGCGATGAAGCGCTTGGCCGAGGGCGTGACAATCAACTTGTAGCCAGCCTCTTCAGCTCTGACCCGAAGATCCTTCAATTCGATGTCAATAATCTTCTCGATATCATCCTTAGTTAGCGCATTAAAGAATATCCTTTCGTCCACCCTGTTGATAAACTCTGGAGGAAAAGATTTTTTTATAGCCTTCTCCAAAACACTCTGGCGGTTCTTCGAGACACTTGTTCCGGAAGTTGCGAAACCGACTCCGCTGCCATATTCATCAAGCTCGCGGCTGCCAACGTTGGAGGTCATTACAACAATGGTGTTCCGGAAGCTCACGACACGGCCGTTGCTGTCGGTCAGGCGACCTTCGTCAAGCACCTGAAGCAGAATGTTGAATATGTCAGGATGGGCTTTCTCTATCTCATCCAGCAGCACGACACAGTACGGTTTCCTGCGCACGCGTTCGCTGAGCTGCCCGCCCTCTTCGTAGCCGACATAGCCGGGAGGCGCCCCGACAAGACGGGACACGGTGAATTTTTCCATATATTCACTCATGTCGATTCGGACCATATTCTCCTCTGAATCAAAAAGATACTCAGCAAGGCACTTTGCAAGTTGGGTCTTGCCCACTCCAGTAGGGCCGAAAAAGAGGAACGTGCCGATCGGACGGTTCGGATCCTTGAGCCCTGCGCGGTTTCTCTGGATGGCACGCACGACTTTCTCTATGGCTTCATCTTGGCCTATAATACGACTTTTAAGCCGTTCTTTCATCTTCATTATCCGGTTGCCCTCAGACTCGGCCACTTTGTTGACTGGGATTCCGGTCATTTTTGAGACAACGGTGGCAATGTCCTCGGCATCAACGACATTTCTTCCCCTTTTGCCTCGAACAAGATTCAAACGGACCATTGATCCAGCTTCGTCCATTGCATCAATTGCCTTGTCTGGAAGGAACTTACCAGTAACATAGCGATCAGTGAGACGTACACACGCTTCAATGGCATCGTCAGTGTAAGAAACCTTGTGGAAGTCCTCGTAGTTTGGCTTCAGACTTTCCAACACAGCAATAGACTGAGGGACATCAGTAGGTTCCACCACTACTTTCTGGAAACGTCTATCTAATGCACCGTCTTTCTCGATAATCTTTGTAAACTCATCAACCGTAGTCGCACCGATGCATTGAATCTCGCCTCTGGCCAAAGCCGGTTTGAGGATGTTAGCTGCATCTAGACTACCTTGAGCACCCCCTGCCCCGACAATAGTGTGGAACTCGTCGATGAACAAAATAATGTTAGGATTGGATTCAGCTTCCTTTATGATGGCTTTCAGCCTTTTCTCGAAATCACCTCTGAATTTTGTTCCGGCAACGACCGAAGCGATGTCCAATGAGATAAGTTGCTTTTTTGCCAAAGTCGGAGAGATGTTCCCCGCAGCTATCCTAAGCGCTATACCTTCGACAATCGCAGACTTCCCCACTCCAGGCTCTCCGATAAGGATCGGATTGTTTTTCTTTCTGCGTCCAAGAATCTCAATCACCCTAGAAATCTCCATTTCTCTACCTACAACAGGGTCCAACCGTCCTTCAGCAGCGGCCTTAGTCAAGTCAAATCCAAAATCCTCAATAACACTCTTTTCTGTTTTGGATGTCTGAGCGTTGTCTTGCTGTTGTTCTTCTTCATTTTGAGACTCGTCCTCTTGTTCTGAATCCTTACCTGTCATTCCTTCATCGCGCATGTACGACAAAAGTCGTCCATAATCCACCCCGTGCTGCCGCAGATAGGCCTGACCGTAATTCTCAGTTGTGCGGCAAAGAGCCAGAAGAAGATGCAGTGAGCCAGCTTCTTGTGTGCCTTGTTTGGAGGCTTCCAAAACTGTTATACTCAACACATTCTGGGCATAACGGGTAAAAGAAATCTTGTCCGACTCCGCGTACGGGATAGGTTCGCTCGTGAATATGTGGCTGTCAATGAACTGTTTGAAGTTGCCAGTGTCTATTCCTTGTTCAACAATGGCCTTAAAAGCAGCATTGTCGCCATGACGGAGAATCCCCAGAAAAAGGTGGTCAGATCCTATGCCGTAGCTACCGGTCCGCATCGCCTCGTCTTTGGCGTAGCGGATTATGTCGTTCAGTTCATCGGATATTCTTATTTCCATGTTCGTTTTCCAAAGTATAATTTACAATATTAAAGAAATTTCTCCGCTTCTGCAAGTTGGAATTTACGGTCCATAAGAAAAGTCGCCTCAGCGCTTCGACAGGCTGGTCGCTTCGACAAGCTCAGCGACCACAAGCTCAGCGCTTCGACTGGCTCAGCGACCGAGATCCTTCGGTCACTGAGCTTGTCGAAGTGACCCTACGATTGCGAAAATCTAAAGTATTTTGCTACTTTTGTAAACACAAGAAATAGAACAACGAATGAACGAGGAAAGAAGCACGGACAGACTTGCCCGTTACATAATCTGGACAGTGGCGGCTGCTGTGACCGTCACGTTTTGTTGGTATTTCCACAGCGTGCTGGTCTACATAATACTAGCAGCTGTGGTTTCGCTATTGGGAAGGCCGATAATGAAAGGCCTGAGGCACATCAAGGTAAAGGGGCGAAGTGCTCCGGATTGGCTGTGGGCGATAGTGTCACTGCTACTGATACTATTCATATTCCTTGGGATTGTCACTCAAATCATTCCAGTCTTCTCAAACATAATCACAAACGTCTCTAACAATCTCCAATCGACCTCGCTAAAGGCTTCTGAAATCACTGTTTGGTTCGACAAATTCAATGTCTGGCTGATTGACAGGATTCCGTCACTCGGACGCGATTTCAAAGTCCAGGAAGCCGTGTTAGGATGGATCAAGGACGCGTTTGACATCACTTCTCTCACCTCAGTTGTCGGTTCGGTAGCATCAGCATTGGGGTCATTCGGAATAGGTCTGTTTTCCGTGATGTTCATCGGATTCTTCTTCGTAAAAGACGAGACCCTTTTCCGCAGGATTGTCGGTTCACTCGTCCCTGACAAAGCTGAAGAGACCGCCCTTAGCGCAATCGGAGACATCGAGCATCTTCTCAGCCGCTATTTCGTCGGGCTGATGACAGAAGTTCTTGGCGTGGCCTTGCTAAACTTCCTGGGACTCTGGCTAATAGCACGAATCGGGATTTATCCAGCAGTCGGAATCGCCTTCATGACCGGACTTTTGAACGTGATCCCTTACGTTGGCCCCTGGATCGGTGGAGCAATCGGAACAATACTCGGAATCGTGCTGAAATACAGCAGTGCTGCCGCAGTGGGAGTCTATCCTGATTTCATGGTGGTAATCATCACATTGCTAGCGGTCTTCATCTGCACTCAGCTGGTGGACAATTTCCTGTACCAACCTCTAATCTACTCAACTAGCATAAAATCCAGCCCGCTGGAAATCTTCATAGTGTTACTGATGGCCGGGCATCTCGGAGGAATCGTGGGAATGCTCGTAGCAATTCCAGCCTACACCGTGATCAGGGTCATCGCTTCACGATTCTTCTCCGACTTCAAACCAATCCGCAGACTCATAGCAGCCACGGATGACGAACAAAAATCTTAATGAATATGAATACGTTACTTAAAAGGCTGACGCTTGTCGCAGCCATCATCATTGGATTCCTAGCAGGTGCGAACGCTCAGGAATCATATTCCCCGAACGGCACCTACCAATTCGCTGTAAAAGATGGGAACAATCTCTGTCTCGATAAATATCTCGCCACTCTAGGAAGCGAGACTTCTTTAAACGGCAATGCGAAGCCGTCCATCGTCTTCGTCTTCGGAGGCGGATTCAAAGGTGGAGAGCGCAGTCATAAGGACTATCTTCCTTGGTTCAAAATGCTCAACGATGAGGGCTACACGGTGCTCACGATTGACTATCGGCTTGGGATGAAAGGCGTTAAGACAAAGGGTGGAATCGGTTCAGTAAAGCAGTTCTATCACTCGGTAAGAATCGCCAGCGAGGATCTGTTCAGTGCCACCAAATACATCATTGACAACGCGGAGGCTCTACATGTTGACCCCGACAATCTGGTAATATGCGGTTCCTCCGCTGGGGCGATGACCGTGCTTGAGACCGAATGGATGCTGTGCAACGGTAAGGCCACGGAGGCCCTGCCGGAAGGGTTCCGCTACGCTGGAGTGATGTCATTCTCAGGAGCTATTCTGTCACGAGAGGGTACGCCAAAATATTCACAAGCCCCCGCTCCGACAGCATTCTTCCACGGCACAGCCGACAAGGTGGTTAATTATGGGAACATGAGGGTGTTCAACTGGGTTTTCGCTGGCACGGACAAGCTTGTCAAGATATTCAAGAAAAATGGTTATGTCTATAACGCATTCCGTTTCAAGAACCATAGGCACGAGATCGCTGATTCGATGGTAGAGACTTTCGCTGACCAGATCCGATTCCTTGAGACCAACATAACGAGAAAGGTCGCCAGAATTGTGGACTCCACAATTGACGACCCTGAAGCTCCGGCTCCAAGCGGCTCAGCGAACCGCAAGGAGATGTACGGAAACAATTAATCCTGAATATACTTGCGATAGACTTCCGCGATTCTGCGGTATCCCTCTTCATTCGGATGCAGTCCATCCCTGAAGAGGGATTCGTCTAATG
>CAKUSF010000119.1 GCA_934678915.1 uncultured Bacteroidales bacterium | reverse complement strand
CTTGTTTTTCGGACTGCAAATGTACGAAGATTTTCTTTTAATCCAAAACTTTTTGAATTTATTTTTCTGGATTGTAGATGTAAATGTTGTGAATCTCGCGTTCGTAGCCCGGATAGAAGCCTTTGGGCATGCCTAAAATTATGCGTGCCCCCATATTCGACATCACAACTAGGCTTCCTGTTTTCGGGTTCATTGTCAGCCCTTCAATCTCTCCGGTAAGTATGAAATCATCCATTTTTCTGAACAGAGAGACTTTCCCGGTTTTGAGATCGGCCTTGTAAAGATTGTCAGGTTCTCCTTTTTCTGCGTCACCGTCATCGCACGAGATAAGCATCTGCCCGTCCACGCAGTAGATTCCTTGCTGGAGCTTCGGAGCGGGGGAGAGTGTAAGATTTCTAAGGTACTTCCCAGTCTTCAGGTCGTAGCAGTAAAGTTCAGAACCTTGCACCCAATCGGCCATCCAGACTTCCTGACGGTCTCTGTCCACGGCAAGACCGCAGCATTCTACTTGACCAGATTCTGGAGCCCATGGAATTGAACGCTTATATTCAAGAGTCACCGCATCGTAGATCGCTGTTTGGATGTTCTTGCCGACCCCATCGAGGAAATATTCACATCCAGCGTAGAGCTCACCGTCATATTCATCAATGTCTCCGATGTGATTGCATTCTAAGGCTAGGTCTTTGAAAGGAGTCTCGTTTTTTGTGATGAGATTGCCTTCCATGTCGTACTTATAAAGAGCAGTGGAGCCGGAAATATAGTAGTACTCTCCGTCCGTTGCCACTCCCTGCCGGCCTTCAACTTCGAGAACGCTATCCAACTTGAAGTCTCCGTCAAGAACTGAAATGGCCCTCCCGCACGAAATTACGCACAGGAAGGCCAAAACTCCGATTAAAAATCTTTTCATCAGAAAATGTTCTTCATCTTGTCGAACAATGCCTTGTCATCGCGAGAAAGGTCTGGAGTGAATGATCTGCTGGACCTCATGTTCTCAATGGCATTCTTCTCGTCAGAAGACAGCTTTTTAGGAATCCACACTAAAATCTTCACATAAAGATCTCCCGTTCCGCTTCCGTAGCCGTTCACTGCCGGAAGTCCCTTTCCTCTGAGCTTCATTACTGTTCCGGACTGGGTACCAGCATCAACTTTAACTTTATAGGTTCCGTCAAGGCATGGCACAGCGATCTCTGTCCCTAAAATCGCATCTGTGACAGAAATGATTGTCGAGTAGAACAGATTCTTACCATCGCGTTTGAGTGTTGAATGAGGAATCTCTTCGATGATCACGAGGAGGTCACCATTCACTCCGCCATGAGGCGCGGCATGTCCTTCACCTCTGATTGTCAGCTGCATGCCATCTTCGACCCCGGCTGGAATCTTTACCTTGACGGTCTCACGCCTGCGTACTAAACCAGTGCCACCGCAGGTACGGCATGGATTGGTGATGATCTTTCCTTCACCGCCACACTGAGGGCATGTTGAATATGTCACTGTCCTTCCGAACAACGAATTGACCACACGCTGGGTTTGGCCGGAGCCGTTACATGAAGGGCAAGTCTTGACATCGGAAGCGTTTTTTGTTCCTCTTCCTCCGCAGTCAGGACAAGGTCTGTTCCGTTCAAGGGTAATCTCTTTTTCTACTCCAGAGGCAATCTCTTCAAGTGTAAGACGAACCCTTGTACGGATGTCGCGGCCCTTCATAACTCTCTGTTGGGTTCTTCCTTGAGCACCCCCTCCGAATCCACTGAAACCGGAAAATCCACCACCTGAGAATCCACTGAACCCACCTCCGAACAAATCGTTCAGAATGTCGTTAAGATTCCCGAAACCACCGCTAAAGTCCGGGCCAGGCTGTCCGTCCACTCCAGCAAAACCGAACTGATCGTACTTTGCCTTTTTGTCAGGGTCGCTTAGTACCGAGTATGCTTCCGAAGCCTCCTTGAATTTCTCCTCGGCGGTCTTCTTTTCGGCCTCTGTGCCGTCAACCCAACGGTCAGGATGCCACTTCATCGCAGCTGTCCTGTAAGCTTTCTTTATTTCGTCGGCGCTGGCGGTCTTGGCGACCCCCAACACCTCGTAGTAATCTCTCTTCTCTGCCATATTCACGAATCTCCTATATTCCCACAACTACCTTGGCGAAGCGTATCACCTTGCCGGAAAGCGTATAGCCCGTCTGAACCACATCGTAAACCAGACCTTTCTTGTCTTCCTCTTGTACCGGGAACTGGGCCACCGCCTCATGGAAGTCCGTGTCAAACTTTTCGCCCTTCGCCTTGATGACCTCAAGCCCTTTGGTCTTTAAATATGCCATCAATTTGTTGTAAATCAGGGCTGTCCCTTCTTTTGCAACCTCGTCGGACGAACTCTCTTCAAGCATCTTCATGGCTCTCTCGCAGTCATCCAGAACCGGAAGCAGACCTTTGATGGTGTCAGCTGACGCTGAAGAAACAAGCTCCAACTTGGCCTCCGCCGAGTGTCTGCGGAAATTCTCGAAATCAGCCATCAGGCGGATGTAGTCATCCTTCTCCTTGGCAACGCTTGCTTTCAACTCCTCGTTTTCTTTCAGAAGTTTGGCGAGTTTTTCCTCAATCTTTTTCGCTTCCTCGTCCACTTCCGGAGCCTCTTCCTTGCATTCTTCTTGTGCAGTACGCTCTTCCGTGCCAGGGGCTTGGGCGGCTTTTTTCTGCTCCTCCTGCTCTTTATTCTTGTTCTTCTTGCTCATATTTATTTCTCCTTATTTCTTACACATGCGCTTCCGGGCAGTCTCTGACCGTCCGAAGCGACTGCAAAGATATCAAATTATCTGCCAATAACAGAATCGCTGACATAATGTCAGATTTCAAACCTTGCGATTTCCGGTTCCTGTTGCTAACTTTGTCTTGTTAATAGATCACACAATGAGCTCATTCATCCACGAAGACTTTATGCTGTCCAATGAGACGGCCCGCCAGCTTTTCCATGGCCATGCGGAGAACCTACCGATAATCGACTACCATTGCCATCTTTCACCACGGGAGATTGCTGAGAACATCCAATTCCGCGACATCACCCAACTTTGGCTGGTGGACGGCCATAGCGGAGACCACTACAAGTGGCGGGCGATGAGGGCGAACGGGGTGCCTGAGGAATATATCACCGGAGGCAAGTCCTCTTGGGAAAAGTTCGAAAAATGGGCGGAGACCATGCCTTACCTGATGCGTAATCCGCTCTATCATTGGTCGCATCTGGAGCTTAGTAGGGTTTTCGGAATAGACAAGATCCTGAAGCCGGAGACAGCGCGTGAGATCTTCGAGGAATGCAATGCCAAGCTAGCTACTCCGGAGTTCAGGGGACAGGCGCTCATCCGGAAGTTCAATGTTGAGGTTGTCTGCACGACGGATGATCCTTCGGATGACCTTTGTTGGCACAAGCAGATCGCGGAGCATCCCTTCGGGACCAAAGTTCTTCCGACCTGGAGGCCTGACAAGGTGATGGGAATCGAGGACGCGAAGTCTTTCAATGAATATCTCAGAAGGCTCTCAGAGGCTGCGGGGGTGGAAATACGTTCATATTCAACCCTGATCGAAGCACTCCGCAAGCGTCACGATTTCTTCGGGTCGATGGGCTGCCGCCTTTCCGACCACGGCCTTGACACTTTCTATGCGGAGGAATATGATGAAAAGGAGATTGAAAGAATATTCAAAACCGCCATTTCAGGGATGCCTGTCTGTGAATATGACGCCGTGAAGTACAAGAGCGCGGTTCTGCGTGATCTGGCAGTGATGGATGCCGAGTCCGGCTGGACGCAGCAGTTTCATGTCGGGCCGCTTCGCAACAACTGCACAAGAATATTCAAAAGCGTCGGTCCCGATGCTGGTTGCGACTCGATGAACGACAAGCCGGTGGCGGCAGCGGGAAACAGGTTCTTCGATGCCCTTGACAAGACCGGCAACCTTGCGAAGACCATCCTTTATTGCCTGAATCCTAAGGACAACGAGGTGATGACGACAATGGCCTACAACTTCAACGACGGCTCGGTTCCCGGCAAGATGCAGTTCGGTTCCGGCTGGTGGTTCCTCGATCAGGAGAACGGAATGCGCAGGCAGATGGACACTCTTTCATCGCTTGGCCTTCTGAGCCGCTTCGTCGGCATGCTGACAGACTCCCGCAGCTTCATCAGCTACCCTCGCCATGAATATTTCCGACGCATCCTCTGCGATGTGATTGGCACCGATGTCGAGGCTGGGAAGATCCCTGCATCCGAAATCGACACAGTCGCAAGGATGGTCCGTGACATCTCCTACAACAACGCAAAGGAATATTTCGGATTCTAGATTATTTTAAAGCGTTTACATAATCAAACGGCAAATTGTTTTGCCTGATTTATTTGAATATGCCAAGTTACCTTCAGATAGAGAACATCTCCAAATCTTACGGGCCGAAAGTGCTGTTCGAGCACATAGGCTTCAACATCAATGAGGGCGACAAAATCGCCCTGATCGCGCCGAACGGCACCGGCAAGACCAGCCTTCTGCGCATCCTCGCTGGCAAGGACAGCTCCGATTCCGGTGGCAAGATCATATTCCTGAAGGACATCCGCATCGCCTTCCTTGAGCAGGAGTATGAATATGACCCCGAATCCACCGTTTGGGACCAGATCATGCGGGACAGCGAGCAGTGGACGAAGAATCTTGATCCGGAACATCTTGCTGAATATGAGCAGCGGGTCCGTCGTCTGCTGACCTCCTTCGGAATGTCTGAATATGACCGTAAGATGAAGGTGCTTTCCGGTGGTGAGGTCAAGCGTGCCGCCATCATCGTGATGCTCGCCAGCGAGGCGGACTTCTTCGTGATGGACGAGCCGACGAACCATCTGGACATCGACGGCATCGAGTTTCTGGAGAACTATCTGTCCCACGCCCGCTGCACCCTCCTGATGGTGACCCATGACCGCTACTTCCTTGATTCCGTGGCGAACACGGTGATGGAGATGGATCACGGAGCCGTGTATATTTATAAAGGTAACTATCAGAACTATCTGGAGAAGCGGCAGGAGCGCATCGAGAACTACAACGCTGAGACCGATAAGATTAAAAACCTTCTTCGACGAGAACTGGAATGGATGCACGCAAGCCCGTGTGCAAGGACCGGCAAGGCGAAGTACCGCAAGAACGCTTTCTATGAGCTGAAGGACAGGGCTGAGCAGGTTTACAAGACCAGCAGCGTGAGCCTCGCAGAGATGGGGCCGGCTTCAAGGCTTGGAACCAAGATCATCAACTGCAAGGATGTCAGCTTCTACTATGGAAATGACTGCTACCTGAGCCATTTCACCTACAATTTCCAGCGCTACGAGAAGGTCGGCATCGTGGGTAAAAACGGTGTCGGCAAGACAACTTTCATCAATCTTCTGATTGGGAATATGGATTCTTCGGATCCAGGCACAATGACCGGTGTCATCGAAAGGGGAGAGTCCCTGAAGATAGGCTATTACCGCCAGAGCGGAATGCAGTTTGATGAGAATCAGACCGTTCTGGAGACAGTGAACGACACCCATCTCCTGAGTCAGTTCCTTTTCCCGCACGACATGCTGAACAACCGCATCAGCAAGCTTTCCGGAGGAGAGAAACGCAGGTTGTACCTGCTGACCATTCTGATGAAGCAGCCGAACCTGCTGATCATGGATGAGCCGACCAACGATCTGGACATCGTGACCATCAATATTCTTGAAGAGTACTTGAAGGAGTTCAAAGGGACTTTGATCCTTGTTTCCCACGATCGCCATTTTCTGGACCGCCTGGTGGATCACCTGTTCGTGTTCTGCGGCAACGGTGAGGTCAAGGACTTCATCGGCAGCTACAGCCAGTACCGTGAGTTCATCAAGGACTATGAGGCAGAGAAGCGTAGCAAGGCCCGTGAGGAAGACCGCGCTGCCAAGGCCGGTGTGTCTGCCACCGGTTCGGAACAACCTTCTGTCAAGAGTTCCCGTCCCGATGCCCCACGCAAGCTGAGCTACAAGGAACAGCGTGAGCTTGAACAACTTGAAAAAGACATCGAGTCCCTGACCGCTGAGAAATCCGACCTTGAGTCCAAGATGAACGGAGGCCTGACCGATCCCGCTGAACTCCAGAAAGTAACCACCCGTTTCGCAGAAGTCTCATCAGAACTCGACACCAAGGAAACCCGCTGGCTGGAACTTTCTGTCTGACCGAATTTTCCTGATTTAGTGAAAAATCTGGTTGCGGAAACCGGAGAATGTGCGTAGATAGGTTGTAGCGTTTGGCTCGGTTTAGTTTAATAATAATTTAATGACTTGCTTATGAAGATTATACACACAAGTGACTGGCATCTTGGACACGTTCTTTACGGGTACGACAGGAGCGGGGAGCAGAGATCGATGCTAAGTCAGATCGAGAAGATTGTCGGGGAAGAGAAACCTGACGCGTTGGTGGTCAGCGGGGATGTTTATCACACGGGACAGCCGTCCGCGGCT
>CAKUSF010000118.1 GCA_934678915.1 uncultured Bacteroidales bacterium | reverse complement strand
TGTTCTGTTTTCCAGCAGTATAGCCAACCAATTGAGTACATGATATTCTCCTCCTGACAAGTCAATCACTTTCAACTTTTCGTCCCGAAGGAGATATTCATTGGCAAACCCATCATTATTCTCCGTGCACGCCCATTCCTTGGCCAAATCCAGCCGCTCCGTGCAGTAGAAGCCAAGTCCATAGTCATTGTGCCTGTTCCCTTGAGCGTAAACAGGGACTTCGATTATGTTTGCCGAACCGTGGTACAAAGTAATCATAATGCAAATAGTGACGTTATAACGTCACTCTGCAAATGTAGCCATTTTTGAGATTATTACCAATCTTGGATGAGGATTCCTCTCTTTGGTTATCGACCTAAGAATGGAAATAGATGAATTTTGTGCCAAATAGTGTGTCTATATTTGGCCCTTTTTGTTAATTTTGAAATCTAAACATTTATGGACATGATGAAGGATGTAAAGGTGATTGTTTTCGATGCGGATGACACGCTGTGGGACAATCAGTCGTACTTCGACAAGGCTGAGGATGTGTTCACGGAGGAGCTTAAGGAATATGGCCCGGTGGAGGAACTGTCAGCGGAGCTTTTCAAGACGGAGTCCGCGAATATGCCTATTCTGGGGTACGGAGCTAAAGCCGTCTGCATCTCAATGATGGAGACCGCTTTAAGGCTGTCTGACAACAAGGTTCCGGGCGAGAATCTTTCACGAATATTATCAAGTGCCAAATCGCTGCTCAGTCTCCCGGCCACACCGCTTCCCGGAGTGGCGGACACCTTGAAGGCATTGAAGGGCAGTGGCCGCTATAGGCTAGTTGTCTTGACAAAAGGAGATATGCTCGATCAGGAAAACAAGCTAAGGCGTTCAGGGTTAAGTGAATATTTCGACAGGATTGAAGTGGTCTCCAATAAAAGCAAAAAGGAATATCTTGACCTCTGTCAAAGCGAAGGCATTTCTCCTGAAGACATGGCGATGGTCGGGAACTCCTTCAAGTCGGACATCCAGCCGGTCATTGAGATCGGAGGCTACGGCATTTATATTCCTTTCCACACCATGTGGCAGCATGAGGTGACGGAGGAGTTTGACCATCCGAACATTGTACGCCTCGATTCTTTTGATCAACTCGGCAAGATATTCATTGACAATGAATAAGAATCAACCAGACAAGATTTTGGTTCGTGGGGCGAGGGTGCACAACCTGAAGAACGTGGATGTAGACATTCCGCTGGGAAAGATTGTTGGGATCGCTGGAATGTCGGGGTCCGGAAAGTCATCGCTGGCGCTTGGGGTGCTATATTCAGAGGGCTCAAGGCGTTACCTTGAGTCGCTTTCCACTTACACCAGAAGGAGGATGACTCAGGCCGCCAAGGCGGATGTGGATGAAGTGTTGTACGTCCCGGCGGCTCTTGCGCTTCATCAGAGGCCTGGAATCCCAGGCATACGCAGTACTTTCGGTACCGGTACTGAACTGCTTAACAGCCTTAGACTTATGTTCTCGCGCTTGGCGAGTCACCGCTGTCCTAACGGACATTATGTTGACCCGTCTTTGCTTGTGGCTGCGGGAAAAGAACTTGTCTGCCCTGTTTGCGGAGAACATTTCTACGCCCCCTCCGCTGAAGAATTGTCGTTTAACAGTCAGGGAGCGTGTCGTAAATGTGACGGAACAGGTACGGTAAGGACTGTTGACGAATCAACACTCATTCCGGATGAGAACCTCACGATAGACGAAGGGGCTGTAGCTCCTTGGAACACACTGATGTGGTCACTGATGAAGGATGTCTGCCGGGCGATGGGCGTGCGCACTGACGTGCCTTTCAAAGACTTGACGGACAAGGAAAAGGACATTGTCCTGCACGGCCCGGCCGAGAAGAAGCATATCCTCTACAAGGCCAAGAACTCCAACGATGCCGCTGAACTGGACTTCACCTTCTACAACGCGACGTACACTGTAGAGAACGCCCTTGCCAAGGTCAAGGACGAGAAGGGCATGAAAAGGGTGGAAAGGTTCCTGAGACTTGATGTTTGCCCGGATTGCCACGGCACAAGACTTTCCGACGCGGCAAGGGCACCAAGGCTTAGGGGAATATCTTTGGCCGATGCCTGCACGATGACCCTCACGGAGATTGTGGAGTGGGTCAAAGGCGTCCCAGCCTCACTTCCTGAGGAGATGCGTCCGATGGCCGAAAGCATTTGCGAATCGTTCCTCGACACGGCCAAACGACTGATGGATTTGGGAATAGGTTATTTGTCTCTGGATCGCTCAGCGGCCACACTTTCGACCGGGGAGCGGCAAAGAATGCAATTGGCCAGAGCCGTCAGAAACCGCACGACCGGAGTTCTGTACGTTTTGGACGAGCCGTCGATCGGCCTGCATCCATCGAACATCCTCGGACTTTGCGGCGTGATGGAAGACCTGATAGCGGACGGCAATTCCGTGGTACTCGTGGATCACGACACACAGATTCTGACCAAATCCGACTGGATGATCGAGATGGGACCTGGAGCCGGCTTGAATGGCGGCGAGGTGATGGCGCAAGGCACGGTCAAAGAAATCGAAGCCAATGAATATTCAAGGATAGGTCCTTTCCTTTCAGGCAAGGCTTCTATTAAAGTCAGACCACAGATAAATGACGTTGACATATTCATTGATGGTAAGATAGTAATGGAGACGGATGCCATTCACACCGTCAAACCGCTCAGGGTTGAGATTCCGAAAGGTCGCCTGACGGTTATCACAGGAGTCTCCGGCTCAGGGAAGACAACGATGGTTCTTGAGAGTCTCATTCCGGCTCTTGAGGCGAAGATTGCAGGTCATGATTTGCCAGCGCACGTAAAGTCAATTGATGCTGAAGGTATACGTCAAGTCAAACTCATAGACGCTTCTCCGATAGGCATTAACGTTCGCTCTACCGTCGCGACTTACGCCAATGTCCATGATGAACTGAGAAAGGTATTCGCCAAGACTCCGGACGCGAAAAAGCACGGCTACAAGGACGGGGATTTCTCCTACAACACCGGTAAACTCAGATGTCCGACTTGTGACGGAACGGGCGTGATAAGCCTTGACGTGCAGTTCCTTCCTGATGTGGACATCCCGTGTCCGGACTGCCGTGGGTCGAGATATTCAAAGGCTGCGGGAAGCATCAGGAGGGAGAATGCCGCGGGAGAGTTCCATTCGCTGCCTGAGTTGATGGACATGGACATCAATTCCGCGCTTGACGCCTGTGCAGATTTGAAACTTATCAGCCAACGACTGAGAGTCTTGCGGGACCTCGGTCTTGGTTATCTGACGTTAGGTGAGGAGACCCCAAGCCTTTCAGGTGGAGAAGCTCAGCGTCTAAAACTGGCCAGCGAGATGGGCAGGGGACAGGGCGATTCCGTCTTCGTCTTCGATGAGCCGACCATCGGCCTTCACCCGTCCGATGTCATGACTCTTTTGAAGGTTTTCCAAAGTCTTATCGACCATGGAGCCACAGTCATCGTCATCGAGCACGATCTTGATGTCATCCGCAACGCAGACTACATCATCGACATGGGACCCAGAGGCGGCTCGGAAGGCGGTCGCATTGTCGCCACCGGTACTCCAGAACAAATTCGTGAGACAAAAGACAGTGCAACAGGGCGTTATATTTAAGATTATCAAATATGCGAAAGATTATCACATTAATCATTTTAATGATTATTTCTGTCGGCCTTATGGCGCAGAATGGGAAGGATGTCACGTCGGAATGGCTCAAGGACAATTACACAAAGAGGGAAGTGATGATTCCAATGCGTGATGGGGTACGGCTCTATACTGCTGTCTATGAGCCTGTTTCGGCATCTGCGCCTAAGCCTGTCATGCTTGTTCGCACGCCATATTCTCTCAAGCCTTACGGTTTTGAGGCAGGAGAGGAGCCTCCGACAGACAAACAGGCATATTCATCAGGCATCTGGGGAGATTTGTTCAATTACGCGGCTGACGGTTATGTGATTGTTCTCCAGAATGTACGTGGAACTTACCTCAGCGAAGGGTGTTTTGAGAACATCAGGCCGCATCTTACCGGCAAGGCCGGTGGGTTGTCCAAAGGACAGACTGTTGACGAGGCAACAGACACATACGACACTGTCGAATGGCTTCTTGCCAATACCCGCAGCAACGGCAACATCGGTGTAAAAGGCACATCGTACCCTGGCTTCTATGCCACTATGGCAGCATTGTCGCGACATCCTGCGATAAAGGCTATCTCTCCACAAGCTCCTGTCACAGACTGGTTTATGGGAGATGACGCACATCACAATGGTGCGTTCTGCCTTGCGGACTGCTACCGTTTCGGTTCGTCAATGTACAGGACACGCAAGGCTCCTTCCACAAAGGGCATGAAAGGTCTCGTTAAGATAGATTCCGATCTCTATGAATATTTCCTAGGCAAGCCGCTTTCCGAACTTTCCACGTTCTTCGGAGATTCATTGACCTTTTGGAATAGTATGGTGGCTCATCCGGACTATGACCGATTCTGGAAAAAACGTAATCCGTCCGTTCATCTCAGTAACATCGAACCTGCTGTCCTCGTGACAGGAGGCTTCTATGACGCAGAAGACTGCTTCGGTGCTTTTAAGACTTACGCTGAACTGAAAAAGCGTTCTCCCAAAGGCGACATATTCCTCGCTATCGGGCCGTGGCATCACGGGGGTTGGGGGAACCGTCATGTGAATAGTATTGCCGGTGCGTGGTTCGGGGAAGCGTCAGGGGAGTACTATCAAGACAAGGTTGAATATCCATTTTTTACCTATTATCTTGAAAGTAAAGGGAATATTCCCGCGAAAGTGAATGTTCTTCCGTCCGGGGAAACACAGCGGTCCAAAATGGAAGGCGTGCCGTCAGCACCGCGTTGGGAGACATATTCCACATGGCCTCCTACCGAAGCGAAACCGTTCAGAATCAATCTTTCAGGTATAGATTCCTTGAATATCTCAGAGCCGGCTTCTCACGCTGTGTTCCGGTCATTCACATCTGACCCTTCGAACCCTGTCCCGTACATGGACGTGAAGTCCAGTGGACGGGACCACGGCTACATGACTGCCGACCAGACTTTCGCTTCTGCAAGGCATGATGTCCTGACATATTCAGGAAAACTTCTTTCTGACACACTTCACCTCGCAGGGCCAGTCAAGGCGCACATCGAACTGAGGCTTGACCTTCCAAGCGGAGAGAAATCAAGGAATATGGATGCGGACATTGTCGTCAAGCTGATCGATGTCCGTCCCGACGGCTATCAGATGCTTGTACGTGGAGACGTGATGCCTGTTCGTTATCGCGATGGATTCGGCAAATCAAAAGCCACTTGTTCCGGGAAAACGGTCAGCCTAGATTTCACCATGTGCGACATTGATCACTACTTCCTTCCCGGCCATTCATTGATGATCCAGATCCAAGGAAGCTGGTTCCCTCTTATCGCCATGAACCCTCAGACATTCGTTCCGAATCCGTTCTCCGCAACAGCGGAAGGCTATCGCGCGATAAAGATTTCTGTCTCGTCAGATTCGTATATTGAATGTGGATGCATCAGATAGTGCTCGTCCTCTGACGATTCACCATAATAAAAGCATTGCTAATGCAATCATTGGCAATGCTTTTATTATTAGATGTTAAAACAATATAGTTTAGTGAGGTAACAAATTAGTTATAGCCCAAAATAGTGATGGATGCAACTTGATTGTAGCATCACTGATGCTTTATGAACAAAGTTAGTCTCCATTGAATATGTTCATAAACTCCTCACCTGTGATGGTTTCTTTCTCAAGAAGGTACTTCGCGCATTTATGCATCTTGTCGATGTTGGCGGTGATGATTTCTGTAGCTTTTTTCTTGGCATCGGCAATCATCACGCGGACTTCTGAATCAATGTCAGCGGAAGTCTCGTCAGAGCAAGCTAACTGTGAGGAACCGCCTAGATAAGAATTGCCTTTAGTCTCAAGAGCCATCATCCCGTACTTGTCACTCATTCCGTAGGCCGTGATCATTGAACGGGCCATCTGGGTGGCTTTCTCGATGTCGTTTGATGCTCCAGTCGTGCATGTGTGACAGATGACTTCCTCAGCTACACGTCCACCTGTCAGAGTTGCTAGACGGTTCAGAAGATAATCCTTGCTATAGAGGAACTTCTCTCCCTCATCAACCTGCATAGTGTAGCCAAGCGCTCCGGAGGTTCTCGGAATGATTGTGATCTTCTGAACTGGGGCGGAGTTGCTTTGTGCAGCGGCCACCATGGCGTGACCGATCTCGTGATAAGCGATGATTTTCTTCTCCTCCGGTGAGATCACGGCGTTCTTCCTCTGCTCACCTGCCATCACAACCTCGACACTCTCCTCAAGATCCTCAGTTGTGGCGGCTTTCTTGCCAAGACGCACTGCCCTCAAGGCGGCCTCATTGACAATGTTGGCCAATTCGGCTCCAGAGGAACCGGCTGTGGCGCGTCCGATCAGGTCAAGGTCTA
>CAKUSF010000117.1 GCA_934678915.1 uncultured Bacteroidales bacterium | reverse complement strand
GATCGTACGCATCGGGAACGAGGTGATCATGCCGACCGACAAAGGCAACATCATCGGATTCGATGCCGAGGACGGTCACAGGCTTTGGGCGAGGAAGATTTCCATCGCGTTGGTGAACCCGATGGAGGTCTGGAGCGAAGGGGGATTCACTTACATCCTCGCTTCCACAATGGACGGCACATTGGCGCTGCTTCGAAAATAACGACATTTGAGGTGGAGTTAAAGTGAAGGAGGATGACCAAATACTTTTTGGTCATCCTCTTTAATGATATTCTACTCCCATTTTTTATTAAAGTATAATACTTTCTCTATTCTCAAGTGTTAAATATAATTATGGTATTTAGACCGACACATAATGCACATTAAAATAGATGACATTCTGCTGACGGAATTGAAGAAAGGAAACGAGAAAGCCTACGCGAGGATATTCACTTTGTATGGAAGGACTCTGTACTCTTTCGCCTACCGTTATCTTAAATCCGAGGAAGATGCTGAGGATGCGGTGCAACATACCTTTATGAGATTATGGATGAAGAGGGACCGTGTCAGTTTAGATGAGGATGTGTTCAATCTTCTATATACGATTATGAAGAATCACATACTCAACGAATTGCGGCACCGCACCATAGTGATTGAGGCTAATTATGCCTTAGCTCAGACAGAAGAGGATGACGGGCGGTTGATAAACGAGATTGAAAGGAGGAGTGAATGGAGGCGCTTGCTTTCCGGGATATCCGATCTTCCGGAAAGAAAAAGGGACATCTGCATGCTCAAACTGATGAAAGGAATGTCAAACAAAGAAATAGCCAAAGTCATGAATATCACCGTACCGACGGTGAAAGTTCATTATAATCAGGCTATTAAAATATTAAAAAAGAATATTCTCGGATTCTTGCTGATAATGTTCTTATTGGAATTGTAACGAAGTTGATAAAAATGATACATAATGGAAGCGATGAGAAAAGAATATGATGAAAGTATGATTTCACGAGTGCTGGACAATCAGGCGTCTGCCGATGAAGCTCGTGAGGTCGCCAACTGGTTTTCAACTGATAAAGGGCAGGAGTATCTGTCCGCCCGAATGTTTGAGGATTGGAAAAAGATATCGGAGGCTGACATGTGTACAGACTCACATGAAAATGATGAAACCCAGACACGCATGAAGGAACGCTTGCTTAGCGGGATCCGTCAGGAAAAGAAAAGGAACCGTCTCGGAATCATGGTTGCGGCTTCGTTGGCTGTTCCGTTAGTGCTGGCTCTGTCATCGCTTGTGTTTCTGACGGCTAAAATGAAGTTGTTCGCTCCTGTGATGTACTCGAACGTGGAGGTTCCGGCCGGGGAAAGAATGCAGGTGTTATTGTCTGACGGGACTTCTGTAATGCTTAATTCGATGTCCAAACTTACATATCCGACAAGGTTCGGACTTTTCAGCAGACGTGTGAAACTGGATGGAGAGGCGTATTTCTCTGTCGCAAAGGATTCCGGGCGGCCTTTTACTGTGGAGTCCGACAATCTTGACGTCAGGGTTACCGGTACACGCTTCAACATCAAGGCCTATCGTCAAGAACCTGTCCGGGTGACCCTCGAAGAAGGGGCTGTCTTACTTGACGACCACAGGCTCTTGAACTACAGCCTCAAGCCTGGCGAATCCGCTGAATATAATAGGATTACCGGCGATTGCAAAATCAGCCGCCCAATCGACATGGAGCCGGTTTCGTCTTGGCGGGAGAACCGGCAGTGTTTCAGCATGGCGTCGCTTGACGAGATACTGCACACGCTTGAGCGCCAGTATGGAGTCGCTTTTGACGTTAAGGATCCAAAGGTGTTGGACGGCAGATTCACCTTGTCTTTCCCTGACAGCACCCCGGTCAAGGACGTGTTGAAAGACATTGAGACTGTTTCCTACGTTTCCTTTCATGAATGTGGAAACGGGAGATGGCAGGTCGCCTCCTCCGTTGATTAGCCGTTCCTTTACGCCTGATGAGGAGCAAAGGAAAGAAATAGTGTGGCCTCTATAATACTTTTCGGGCTAACAAGTGTTAATAATGTTAAAATGAAATAACCAATTAAAAATATTATTAGCAAAATGAAGAGTATTTCAAAAAGAGTGGCCGCAGTGATCGCAGTCTTGTTGGTTTCTGCGAGCCTGATTCCGGCGATGGCTCAAAGGGTGACCTTGAACTGCAAGGACACCGGAATCGAGACCGTGTTGGGGTCCATCCAGCGACAGACCGGCCTGCGTATGGTCTACAGCAACCAGACGATGGACATGAACCGCAAGGTGACCATCAACGTGGAAAACGCCGGATTGAAGGATGTCATGGATGAGCTGTTCTCAGGTACGGAGACGGCCTACGAGATTCGTGACAATAAAATCTATCTTAAAGAAAGAAAGGCTGCGTCTGATGGGCATATCAAGGTCCACGGTGTCGTGACAGATGAGAACGGGGCGCCGGTGGCGGGAGCCTATGTCCAGGAAAGCGGATCCCGGAACAACGGAACCATGACAGACCCTGACGGCAAGTTTGAGATCGGGGTTGATGCGTCGGCTTCTCTGAATGTCAGTTTTATGGGATTCCAGTCTCAGAATGTGGCCGTGAAAGGCAGGACATCGCTCTCTGTTGTCCTTCAGGAGGACAGGGAAGCCCTTGACGAGGTTGTGGTGATAGGTTATGGAACCATGAAAAGAAAGGACTTGACCGGAGCGACGTCCGTTATCAGCGGCAAGGACGTGGAGTCAAGAAAGACAACCAATCTTTCGTTAGCGCTTCAGGGAGCGACTCCTGATCTGCTTGTGACACGTTCAGGTGGTGATCCGGAAAACAGCGGTACCCTCCGTGTACGTGGAATCACGTCAATAAGCGACGCGAGCCCTCTGGTCATCGTGGATGGAGTTCCTGCTAAGATTGATCTTGTCAATCCGAATGATGTTGAATCGATCACTGTGCTTAAGGATGCCGCGTCAGCTTCCATCTATGGCGCGCGAGCGGCTTCCGGTGTGATTGTCATCACAACCAAGCGAGCCAAGGAATCCTCTCTGGATTTGAACTATAGCTATGAGTATAATCTGGAGTTCCCGACCGAATTGCCTGAATATGTAGGGGCGGTTGACTATATGAAGATGGCCAATGAGCTTCGCTACAATGACAATCCATCAGCCGGAATGTGGCAGACATACCCTGAGGATCTGGTGACAAATTATCTTGCATTGAACGAGTCTGATCCGGACAGGTACCCTATCGCGGACTGGCAGAACGCCGCTTTCAAAAAGTCCACGTCACATCAGACACATTCTCTTCTGATCACGGCGGGGAACAAGACGGTGAAGACAAAGGCGTCTCTCCGCTACGACAAGTCAGACGCTCTTTATGTCAACAAGACTTTCCAGCGTTTCATGATCCGGATCAACAACGACATCAACGTCAACAAATATCTGGGCGCCCATCTGGATCTGAATCTCAAACGTTCCGAATCGGTGTCTCCGATCGACGCGCCTTGGTCTTCCAGGATGATACCGCCGATTTATGCGATCAAGTGGAGCGATGGAAGATACGCCGACGTGAAAGACGGAGGAAACATATTCCCGCGTCTTTATGACGGAGGAACCCACACCTCTTGGTATAACAACGCCAGTGGCAAGGCGAGCATAGACTTCAGACCGTTTGACGGCTTTAAGGTCTCTGCCGTGGCGTCGTATAATTTCTACTTCAACAAAGCAAAAAAGTTTTCAAAGGCTTTGACTTACACGGATTATGACTACCCGGACAACCCTAAGCCGATGAGTGGCCATGTCTATACCAACCTGACCGAAAGACGCGACGATTTCTACGACTCCACTTACCAGATTGTCGCCAACTATGACAAGTCATTCGGCAAGCACTCTGTCTCCGCCATGGCCGGCTACGAGAGTTTCTACAATTTCTCCGAGAGCCTCACGGCAATGAGGGACCGTTTCGCCATGACATCCTTCCCTTATCTTGACAGGGGGAACAGCAGTTATCAGGACATGTCCGGAAATGCGGACCATTACGCATATCGTTCTTTCTTTGGTCGTCTGATGTACAACTATGACGGACGATATCTGGTTCAGGTCAACTTCAGACGTGACGGTTCCTCGAGATTCTCCCGGAAATACCGTTGGGGAAATTTCCCATCTGCTTCGGTGGGCTATGTTCTGACAGAGGAACCTTTCTTCAAGCAGTTGCGTCAGGACTGGGTCTCGTTGATCAAATTGAAAGCGTCGTACGGAACGCTTGGAAACGAGCAGATCGGCTCCACCTTCCCTTATCAGGCCGCCATCAACGTCAGCGAGGCTTTGTTGTACGGTCAGAAAGGACCTGAGACTTTCGCGAGCGCCGCACAGTGGAACTACGCGGTCGAGGACATAACCTGGGAGACAACCAAAACGTGGAACATCGGTGTCGAGGCGGCTTTCCTTGACAATAAGATCTGGGTCAACGCCGATGTCTACAAAAAGATGACCGAGGACATGCTGATGGATCTCACCATTCCAAGGTACATAGGCTACAGTGATCCGAAGGTCAACGCCGGTACGATGAGGACCAACGGATTCGAGGTCGAGATCGGTTATCGTGATTATTCAGGAGACTTCAATTGGTCGGTTTCGGCCAACCTTTCGGATTTCATCTCCAAAATCACCTATCTGAAAGGACAGGACATTGGTTCTGATGTGTCCATGGTGAATCTTGAAGGTGGTCAGTTCAATGAGTGGTACGGCTACCTGAGCGACGGTCTGTTCCTGTCGGAGGAGGATCTTGCGGCATCCCCGAAGACTAATTCGAACGTCAAGGTGGGCGATATTAAATACAAAGACATTTCTGGACCGGACGGGGTTCCGGACGGGAAGATATCTCCTGAATATGATAGAGTCAAGCTGGGAGGCTCGCTGCCTCGTTACACCTACGGCCTTCAGATCGGACTTGGCTGGAAAGGAATTGATTTCTCCATGATGCTTCAGGGTGTCGGCAAGCAGAATGTGCGTATGACAAGGACCATGATCGAACCTTTGCAGAACAACTGGCTGAACTCTCCGGCCATCCTGAAAGGTAATTATTGGAGTTCAACGAACACCGATGAGGAGAACGCTTCGGCCCTGTACCCGAGGTTGTCCGCCAAGAGTGCGTCGAACAATTATGCCATGTCGGATTACTGGCTGTTCAACGGGCGGTACCTGCGGCTCAAGAATGTGACATTGGGCTATTCTTTGCCGGAAAACCTTACAAACAAGGCTTTCGGAGGATTTGTGAAGAAGATAAGGGTCTATGCGTCGGCCAGCGATCTTTTCTGTATCAATGGTTATCCTAAAGGGTGGGATCCAGAGGCCGGTGGCATCTATTATCCGATCACAACATCAGTATTGGGAGGAATATCCGTAACTTTTTAAATGATTGATAAAATGAAAAACAATATATTGGTGATTATTCTTGCGCTCTTTATGACCGCATGCCAGAGTCTGGACCTGAATCCATTGTCTTCCGGCTCTTCTGGTAACTGGTATTCAACCGAGGACGAGATTGTTATGGCCTTGAGGGATTTGTACCGGGCTCCTTTCTGGCCGGTTGACGATGAGAGCTGGACGGATGACTATACACAACGCGACAAGACGGGCGCTGTCCTGAATGGAACTCTGAATGGCCAGACTGGTGTCGTCACGGACTATTGGAGCACCCAGTACAAGATGATATGCCGTGCCACTTCGATTCTGAAATATTCATCCAGGGCTTTGGACAACGGTTTGTCGAAGGCTAAGTACGACAGGTTCATCGCGGAGGCCAGATTCTTGAGGGCGTGTGCATATTCAAGGCTCACGGAAAAATTCGGTGATGTGCCTTATGTGGATGATGTTCTGACAATTGAACAGGCTTTCGCCTATGGCAGGACTCCAATCGCTGAAGTGAACCAGCATATTTATGAAGACTTTGACGAGGCGATCAAGCTTCTTCCGGAGAAATATTCCGGAGAGCAAAGGGCCACGAAGTATGCCGCCATGGCATTCAAGGCAAGGCACGCTCTTTACATCGGTGATTACAAGACCGCGGCCGAGGTGTCAAAAAATCTCATCGAGAGCGGGGTCTTCAGTCTGCACAAGGATTTCTCTGACATGTTTGTGTCGTCCCCCGTTGAGTCCAACAACGACGAGGCTATCTTCAAGCTGCCTAGGTCTGTGGAGTTGAAGATCAACCATTTTTCCACAAGGGACTATATGCCGCGTCTTTTCGGCGGTTATGCACAGTACACACCGTCCTGGGATCTTCTGGCAAGTTTCCTCTGCACGGATGGACTTACGATAGACAAATCTCCTTTGTTTGATCCTCACGATCCGTTTGAGAACCGTGACCCAAGGTGTGAGGCAACCATCGTCAGGTTCGGATCAAACTATCTTGGGATAGAGTACAATCCTTCACCGCTTGCCGAGGACTTGTACAATTACGACACCGGCAAGTATGACACGAAGAACAAGGATTCAAGGATTTCCCAGCAGTATGCTTCGTTCAACGGGCTTATTTGGAGAAAGAAAGTCGATGAGACTTGGAAAAAATTCCTTGCGGCCAACGACAACATCATCATCAGGTTCGCCGAGATGTACCTGACCTACGCCGAGGCGAAGATTGAG
>CAKUSF010000116.1 GCA_934678915.1 uncultured Bacteroidales bacterium | reverse complement strand
AACAACACACCCCCATATCGCCACTACAGCGGTCTGGGGGTTTATTCTCTCTGAAAGTAAGTGTCAAAAATGAGAAGATAACGCTTTTTCTGTTATCCGCAAATATTTCTTTGATAAAACGGTTCGAAATGTGGTTTGTTTGCAGAGATATTGCAGAAATATTCCTTTAAAATAAGTAAATTTGTAGGCTTTTGTGGCCAAGATTCCTATCACTTCGACAGACTCAGTGACCGGAATCTTTTAATTCCGTCACTGTGCTTTTCTCAGTGACCGAAGAAATTGACAGTTAATGACACTATGATGAATATGAAAAAGTTTTTGACGGTACTGCTGTTCGCGCTTTTGACGACAGCATTGGCTTTTGCCCAGGATCCTCCAATCAAATTTGCGTTCCTAACCGACACTCATTATTCGCAAGGAAGCGGGTCTGTTAAGGATCTGAGCCGTTGCGTCAAGGATGTAAACACCTTGGAAGGATTGGATTTCGTCTTGATTGGCGGAGATCTTACTGACTTCGGAACTGATGAAGAGATTGCAGCGGTCAAACAAATGTTGGATTCGCTCAAGTACAAGTACTATGTCGTGGCTGGAAACCATGATGCTAAATGGTCAGAGAGCGGTTGCAACACTTTCCTTAAGGTGTTCGGCTACGAAAACTTTGAGTTTGAGTGCAAAGGGTGGCGGTTCATAGGTTGCAACTGCGGACCGGACATGAGGATGGCTCCTGCCCTAATCCCGCAAGAGAGCATGGAGTGGCTCAAGGGGCTTAAGCCGGGAAAGAAAACGGTTTTCGTCAATCATTACCCTCAAGACACATCAGTGCTGAATTACTTCGATGTGACCCGTGAACTTAAACGAATCGGCACTCGTTTCGAAGTCGGAGGCCACTGGCACAGCAACGTGGCGTTGAACTACGATGGAATCCCCGGAGTGTTGGACCGTTCGACATTGACAGCCGGAAAACAGCCGGGCTACAATCTCTTCACTATTCAGAATGATAGCGTTACTGTTTCTGAAAGAAGACTTTACGGCTCTACTACAGTTCAGCTTGAGCCTTGGTACACAAAGAAACTGGCTGAAGTGAGAGATACTGTCACCTACGATGCCGATGGCCTTCCTTCCAGCTACCCGTGGATGCGCTACGATGTCAACGATGACAGCCCCGTCAAAGAAGTGTGGAAGCTAAAGGATGATAGCAATATCGTTGCAGGATTTGCCAGAGACGGAGAAAAGGCTTGGTACTCAACTGCTTCTGGCTACATTCGCTGCATAGACGTCAAAGATGGTAAAAGAATATGGTCAAAGAAGTTTCCGGGTAAGATCTTTTCGACCCCTGCCGTAAAAGGAAAGTATCTGGTCTTCGGCTGCACTGATGGCAACATCTATGCGCTGAACGCAAAGAACGGAAAGACAATTTGGAAATATTCAGCGAGAAAATCTGTCCTTGGTAGCCCTGTCATATTCAATGGCAAGGTCTATGTCGGTGCTTCCGATGGTTGCTTCAGGGCGCTTGACTTGAAGAGCGGAAAGGCTGTGTGGACATATTCAGACGTTCAAGGTTTCATTGAGTGTCGCGCTTACGTTGACAATGAGCAGGTTGTCTTTGGCAGTTGGGGCAATCGCTTATATTCTTTGAACCCTCAGACAGGGGCACTTCAATGGGAGTGGAGGTGTGAAAAGCCATCGAGAATGTACTCTCCGGCAGCGGTTTGGCCTGTAAAAGCTGCCGGCAAGATATTCATCGCTGTTCCTGACAGAAGACTTTATGCGCTAGATGCAGCGACCGGAAAGGAATTACGGCATTATGAAAGGGTTGCTCGTGAGGCAGTCGGGGTTTCTCCTGACGGGAAAAAGGTTTATTGCAAATCCATGTGGCACACAATCACTTCCGTGGATGCTGCATCGTTGGAGAAAGATTGGCAGACAGAAACTGGTGCCGGCTATGAGATTTCTCCGACTTCGATTGTTCGCATCGGAGACGAGGTGATCATGCCGACGGACAAAGGCAACATCCTCGGATTCAGCGCTAAGGATGGCAGTCGGCTTTGGGCTCGTAAGATTTCCATCGCTCTTGTGAATCCGATGGAAGTGTGGACAGAAGGCGGTTCTACGTTCATTCTGGCTTCCACTATGGACGGTACCGTGACGCTGCTGCGCAAGTGAGTTGCTTGCAAATGAGACACTTCGATGCTTCGGTGCTTCGACAGGCTCAGCAACCGCAGGCTCAGCGACCGCAAGTTAAGCGACCGCAGGCTCCGCGACCATATTAAATGACATAACATTATTTTATGAATATGAAAAAATTACTACTGATTCTAGCGGCTGCGTTAGCCGCGACCCCGCTTTCAGCGTTGAAAAACGACAAAATGGAGCCGTGGCAGGACCCTAATGTGTTCGAAGAGAACCGCCTGCCGATGGCTGCCACATTTGTCACTGACCAGCAGAAAACTCTGTCCCTGAACGGAGTGTGGAAATTCAAATGGAACGAGACCATTGAAGGCCGGACCAAGGGCTTCGAGGCCGTGGACTACAATGATTCCGTGTGGGGCACGATTCCGGTTCCGGGAATGTGGGAACTGAACGGGTACAAAGATCCGGTTTATGTGAATGTCGGCTACGCGTGGAGAGGACACTACCAGAACAATCCACCTTATCCAGCAACCGAGCACAATTATGTTGGCCAGTACCGTCGTACATTCAATGTTGACAAGTCTTGGATCGGCAAGCAGATCTGCCTTTGCATCGGCTCAGCCACCTCCAATGTCCGTGTTTGGATCAATGGGAAGATGGTCGGCTACAGCGAAGACAGCAAACTTGAAGCTCGCTTCGACATCACAAAGTACATAAAGGCAGGGGAGAATCTTATCGCTCTGGAAATTTTCAGATGGTGCGATGGCTCCTACCTTGAGGACCAGGACTTCTGGCGGTTTAGTGGTATTGCCCGTGGTGTCTATGTCTATACTCGTGAAAATGAGCGTATTGAAGATGTGAATATCCTTGCGGGAATGGATGGAAATTTCTCAGTGAAGACAAAGGTCACAAAAGGAATCAAGAACGTTAGGGTGGCGGTGCTAGACAAGGCTGGCAATCAAGTGGCCTATCGCGAGGCCTCTCCTGTTAAGGGGCTTGCCACGTTGTCAGGAATGGTACCAGATCCTGCTCTTTGGAGCGCGGAGGTCCCTAATCTTTACACTTTGAAAGTGACTGCTTCGAACAAAAAAGATGTGGTCGAAAGCACGTCAATTGATTTCGGATTCAGGACTGTAGAGATTAAGAACAGCCAACTCCTTGTAAATGGACAGCCTATCCTAATCAAGGGCGCTGACCGCCACGAGATGAATGCTGACAATGGCTACGTTGTCTCCGAGGAGGACATGATACGCGACATTCGTATTATGAAAGAATTGAATATGAATGCGGTACGTACCTGTCACTATCCTGATGACCCTCGTTGGTACGCTCTCTGTGACAAGTACGGTCTCTACGTTGTCGATGAAGGCAACATCGAGTCACACGGAATGGGCTACGGAAAAGAGTCTTTAGCTCACAGACCGGATTTCAAAGCCGCTCATCTGATTCGTGACCAGAGAATGCTCCGTAGGGACTTCAACCACCCGTCAGTCATTATCTGGAGCCTTGGCAACGAGGCCGGTTTCGGAGAGAACTTCATGGCTTGCTACAATTGGATGAAGGACAATGATCCATCAAGGCCTGTCCAGTATGAAAGGGCGGAGATGGGTGAAGGTACTGACATCATTTGCCCTATGTACAGATCACCGGAGGAGTGCATTGCTATCATCAATAGCAACAGCGGCAAGCCTCTGATTCAGTGTGAATATGCCCATGCTATGGGAAATTCGATGGGAAATTTCAAAGAGTATTGGGACCTTATTCGTAAGTACCCGACCTATCAAGGAGGTTTCATTTGGGATTTCGTAGATCAGGCTCTGCGTTGGCCTTCAAAGGACGGTGGCACAGACCACATCTTCGCCTTCGGAGGTGATTTCAATGAATATGATCCTTCGGATGGCTCGTTCAACTGCAACGGTGTCATAGCCGCTGACAGAACCCTGCATCCGCATGCTTACGAAGTTCGTTACCAACACAGGAATATTCTTACGTCACTTGCCGGACAGGGGAGAGTAAGCATCTACAATGAGCACTTCTTCAAGGATTTGAGCCAATACCGGATGCTTTGGAACGTCACTGTTGACGGCTTTGCCGTCTCCTCAGGCATTGTTGAGAATCTGGACATCGCTCCTCAGAAAACTGTCACCATTGATTTGCCGATCGGTTCTCTTCCTGAGACTGACGCTGACATATTCCTTAACATTTCCTATGCCCTTAAGACCGCTGATGGGTTGCTTCCTGCCGGCACTGAGGTTTCTTATGAGCAGTTTGAGTTGAAAAAGAGATCTGGCTCTGTGTTTAAGGCCGGTTCTGCCTACGTTTGCGACATGCACCAGTCCGAGACCGCTGACGCTTATGTGTTCTCCGGCTCTTTCGCTTTTGCCGGCACCGCTGCTGATCGGATTGCAGATTGGACTGCAACGTTCGACAAGACTACCGGATTCCTCACAGGCTACAACGTGAATGGCAAGCCGATGCTTTCCGAGCCACTTGTCCCTGAATTTGCCCGTGCTCCTATCGAGAACGACATGGGAGCGTGGAAGATCCGCCAGATGTACGAAGCATGGCGCTATCCGACCTTCGTTCTAAAAGCTGGTTCTTTGGTAGTGGATAAGGCAACCGATGGCGTAGGTTTGATGTCGTTGTCTGCTGAATATGAGCCTATTGCCGGTGGTGCAGCCACTGTTAAGATGTTTTACGAAATCTTCCCTGACGGAACCATCAAGGTGACTGAGGCGATGAAAGATGCCGGTAATCTATCCAAGGCACCTTCCCTCATGCGCTTCGGAATGAAATTCGCGATGCCAGGCCGTTTCTCAACAGTCGATTTCTATGGCAAGGGACCTTGGGAGAACTATTCCGACAGGAACTCGTCTGCTGTCATCGGACACTACACCCAAAGCGTCAATGAGCAGTACCACTATGGCTACGTGCGTACTCAGGAATCTGGTACCAAGACAGAACTGAGCTATTTCCGTGTCTTGGATCCAGACGGAGCTGGTCTTGAGATTTCCGCTGAGGGCAAGTTCTCCGCTTCCGCACTTCCTTTCTCCATGAAAGATCTGGATTGTTTGGAGAACGGTACTCCTGAGCGTGCCAACAAGACCAATACCCAGAACGGAGTGGCTCGTCACTCGCTGAACCTCAAGGCTAAGGCTCATGAGAACGACCGTTCGAACGGCACCACCTACGTCAACTTCGATCTCATTCAGATGGGGGTAGGAGGAATTAACTCATGGGGCACTATCCCGTTGGATGAGTACATGATTCCTGCCGCTGAACGTGAGTTCCGATTCGTTCTCCGTCCAGTGAACAACTAAGGGCGCTTCCTAGGCGTGGCACTTAATGCCTTGGTTATTAACAGAATAAAAGATGTCCTGGTGTCGAAAACGGCATCAGGACATTGTGTTATTGCTTGAAATTCAACTAGTTGTCTGCCACGACTCTAGAGGGGCTTACTTCGTGCGTCCAATGAGGATGTCAGCGAAATTTCTGAGGACTTGCATCCTTCCTTCTTCGTAAAGGCCAGAAACACAGCCAAGGGCTTTCTCGGTCAATTCTACGATCTCCTTCTTTGCGTCTTCGCTGACATTCAAGGAGTTGTAGATGTCTTTAACCCTGCCTATTTTCGTGGATTTTTCTTCATCGGTCTTTGCTTTCATGGACATCGCGTCAAGAAGCCTGGCTTTTAAGGTCTCATCGGCTTTCTCGAAAGCCCTTACGGTCAGCCAGCTTTTCTTTCCGTTGAGGATGTCTCCTCCGATAGGTTTGCCGAAGACTTTTACATCACCATAAGCATCAAGGTAATCATCGGCCACCTGAAATGCCAAACCGAGATTGTAGCCGTAGTTGTAGAGACAGTTGCAATCCAGTTCAGGTGCTCCCGCGATGATTGCGCCCATCTTCGCAGCGCAGGCAATCAAGACGCTGGTTTTCAGACCTATCATATTCATGTAATCTTGCATCGGCACTGTCTGAAGGCGCTCGAAATCCATGTCATACTGCTGGCCTTCGCACACTTCAGCAGAAGTCTTAGTGAAGAGGTCAAGGACATCTCTGACAACGGCTTGTGGAGCCTTTGCAATCCTAGCATAGCTGTCGATGCACATCACATCTCCGGAAAGGATTGCAGTGTCAGGATCCCATTTTTTCCATACCGTGTCCACACCTCGACGTAGAGGAGACTTGTCCATGATGTCGTCGTGGATAAGTGTGAAGCTGTGGAATACTTCGATTCCCGCCGCCGGCTCCAGAATTTCGGGAGTCAACTCGTCCTTGTAGAGTGAATATGCCGTTAGACACAGTGTCGGGCGAATCCGTTTTCCCCCGATCTTGATCATGTACCTTAGCGGATCGTAAAGCCCAGTTGGCTTGTCTGTAAACTTTATTTCATTGAAAAGATTCTTGACGGCAGCGTCAATAGTTTCCTGTGTCAGCATTGTTTGTCGATTTTTAGAGGCGTAAAGATAGGAATTTTATGTGGAATATTTGTATCTTTGCAACCGCAAAAGGGTCCGGCCCTCTGACAAAGGAACGGCCCTGTGTTCTTGAAACCACGTTAAAAACAAGAAAGACAATGT
>CAKUSF010000115.1 GCA_934678915.1 uncultured Bacteroidales bacterium | reverse complement strand
CTTGACGATGTTGTCGTGATCGGTTACGGTACCGTCAAGAAGAGTGACATGACCGGCTCGATCTCCTCAGTGAAGGCCGACCAACTCAACAAAGGTATGGTGACATCACCTTCCGACCTGCTTCAAGGCAAGTCCGCTGGTGTCGTTGTCACGATGGGTGACGGTGCCCCTGGTTCAGCCAGCACCATCAGAATCCGTGGCGGTTCCTCTTTGAAGGCCAACAACAACCCTCTCGTTGTGGTTGATGGTCTGCCTCTTTCCGAGACCAGCATCAGCGGTGTTTCCGATGCCCTTTCATCCATTAACCCTAACGACATTGAGAGTTTCACCGTCCTCAAGGATGCCTCCGCTACCGCAATTTTCGGTTCAAGGGCTTCCAACGGTGTCATCATGATCACCACCAAGAAGGGCTCCAAGGGTGCCGAAGGCATCCACGTGAGCGCTGACCTCACCGCTTCCGTAAGCCAGAACGCCAAGTATGTGGATGTGCTGACCGGTGACGAGATGCGTGACCTCATGAAATGGTTCATCGGAGACGGAGGCGCAGCATATGCGGCTCTCGGCAAGGAGAACACAGACTGGCAGAAAGAAATCTACCAGCTTGGCAACACCATTGACGGCAACGTGGCCGTGTCTGGTAGAGTTGGCAAGAGCGACATGTTCCGCATGCCTTACCGTGTGTCCCTCGGCTACCACAATCAGGATGGTACCCTCAAGACCTCCAACCTTACCCGTGAGACAATTGCGGTCAACCTCAATCCAACGCTCTTTGACGACCATCTTCAGGTTAATCTCAACGGCAAGTTGATGAACATGGACAACAGGTTCGCCAACCAGGACGCGATTGGTGGCGCTGTCCGCATGGACCCTACACAGCCTGTCTATGACGAGAACGGCTTGAATGGCTACTTTTGGTGGAATAGCGGCAAGGGTACACCGACCATCGACAACTGCAACACGATGGCTCAGCTGAACCCAGTCGCCCTTCTGAACGACAAGGTGGACAAGTCCAACGCCAAGCGTTTCATCGGCAACGCCCAGTTCAACTACAAGGTTCATGGATTCGAGGATCTCAGCCTCAACCTCAACCTCGGTCTCGACTGGTCTAAGTCAGACGGAACAGTCGATGTCGCTCCGGGCACGGAAATGTCATTCCACAACACCCAGGAGTCCGGCTCCGGCTATCACAACAACTACACTCAGACAAAGCGTGACCAGACCCTTGAGTTCTACGCCCAGTACGACAAGACTCTTGGCAAGCACTCTTTCAATGCGATGGCCGGTTACTCTTGGCAGCACTTCTACAACTCTACCTTCAACGAGAAGTACAAGGCTGACGGAACACTGCCTACAGCGTCGGACTACTATCTGAGCGCCCCTAACGTGTTCAAGACTGAATATTTCCTCGTCTCTTTCTTCGGGCGTGTGAACTATTCATTCAACGATCGTCTTCTTGTGACAGCCACCCTGCGTAACGATGGTACCTCACGTTTCGCCAACAACAAGTGGGGTCTCTTCCCTTCGGTGGCCGTAAGCTACAACTTCGCCAAGGAGAAGTTCATCGCGAACAGTGATGTCGTTTCCGCTTTGAAGCTTAGGCTCAGCTGGGGACAGACAGGCCAGCAGGACCTCCAGTCCGGTGACTATCCTACTCTGTCATCCTACAAGTACAACACGAACCAGTCGATGTTCGTCTTCGGTGACAAGACGATTACCCCTATCACTCCGCTTGGCTACAACGCTGACCTCAAGTGGGAGACCACCACGACCTACAACGTCGGAGTTGACTACGGTTTCCTCCATGACAGAATCTTCGGTAGCGTGGATGTCTACAAGCGTGACACCAAGGACCTGCTGAACCGCACTCCTGTGGCTGCCGGTGCCAACCTTTCCAACTATCTGAACGCCAACATCGGTGATCTTACCAACAAGGGTGTCGAGTTCGAGATCAACGCCATCCCTGTACAGACAAGGGACTGGAGCTGGACCCTCGGTTTCAATGCGACATACAACGATACCAAGATTACAAAACTGACCACCGATGACGAACGTGAGGACTACTACGGAATCACGACTGGAGGAATCTCCGGTGGTACCGGAAACACGATTCAGGTGCACCAGACCGGTCACGCCCCTAACTCATTCTTTGTTTACAAGCAGGTCTATGACACGGACGGCAACCCTATTGAGGGGCTCTATGCCGACCTGAACAATGACGGCAAGATTGATGACAACGACAAGTATTGCTTCCACAAGGCCGCCCCGGATTGGACATTTGGCTTCAACACCCAGTTGGCCTACAAGCAGTGGACCCTCGCGGTTAGCGCACACTCCAATGTCGGCAACTATGTCTACAACAACATAGCCTCCAATGGAGACCTCCTTACCGACCTCTGGGCCAACAACTTCGTGAACAACCGTTACTCTACGGCAAAGGAGCATAATTTCTCATCATTCGCCCAGTACTGGTCAGACATCTACATCGAGAACGCCTCGTTCCTGAAGATTGACAACATCACTCTCAGCCGCTCATTCAACTTCGGCCAGAAGAACCCGATGTCGTTCAATGTCTTTGCGACAGTGCAGAACGTGGCTTGCTTCACCAAGTACAGCGGAATTGACCCTGAGATTTTCTCCGGAATCGACAACAATATGTACCCGAGACCTCGTACTTACATCCTTGGTGTAAAGTTCAACTTCTAATGTGTCATAAATTATGAAAAAGATAATCAGATATACAGCGACCGCCCTCGTGGCGACAATGTTCGCGGGCGCGGTGACCTCCTGCATCGGAGATCTTGACGTCACGCCTATCGATCCGAATCTGGAACTTCCTGAACAGGTGCTTGACAGTCAGGACGCTTTTACCGCTCTTCTTGCGAAGTGCTATCAGGGACTTTCCTGCTCATCCTCCACAGGCCCTAACGGTGATCCTGACATTGAGGGTGTCGACGGTGGTTACGGCCAGTACATGAGAGCCTTGTTCAACATGGAGGAGCTTTCCACCGATGTGGCCACCTGCTGCTGGAACGATGGAAACCTCTATGATATTCATAACATCAACTGGAACGCCTCCAACGAGTTCGTGCTTTCGATGTACTACCGTATCTATTTCCAGATTGGTCTTTGCAATGAGTTCATCCGCCGCTCCAATGCCAGTGACATCAGCGGCTACACACTTAAGAATGCCTACATCGCTGAGGCCCGTGCATTGAGGCTGTTCAGCTACTACCACGCCATCGACATGTTCGGCAATGTTCCATTCGCGACTGATGAACAGTCAGTGGGTTCAACCGGAGCTGAGCAGATTTCCCGCGCAGACCTCTTCGACTGGATGGTCAAAGAGTGCAACGAACTGCTTGACGGCAGCGACCTTGCCGAGCCTGGCAAGAATGAATATGGCCGCTGCGACAAAGGTATGGTACAGATGATCCTTGCCAAGCTTTACCTCAACGCTGAGGTTTGGAAAGGCACCGCAATGTACACGGAAGCCGCTGCTGTCTGCGAGAAAATAATCAGTGAATATCCTCTCCACACCACGAGTGCTGGCAAGTACAGCGCATGGCAGGAACTTTTCACCGCTGACAACCACCTTTGGACCGCCAACACAACCTACAACGGTGACGAAATCATCTTCGTTGTTGAGCAGGACGGTATCCTTGTACAGTCTTATGGCGCGACCAACTATCTTGTATTCGGTTGCACGGGTGGCAACATGGATGCCGCTGCCATCGGAATATCTTCCGGTTGGGGTGGTCTCTCAATGACCGGTGCATTCACCAGCAAGTTTGAGGATAATGACCTTAGGGCGACATTCTACAAAGGTGAGGAGTTCGACCAATACATTGATGCCATCCGTCGTGAGTCTGACAGCTGGTCAAACGGCTGGAAGTCAATGAAGTTCCTGAATGTGAACCACGATGGAACCAAGGCTCAGGCCGATGGTTTTGTGGACACTGACTGGCCTGTTTTCCGCAGTGCTGACGCTTACCTGATGTACGCTGAGTGCGCAGCCCGTGGAGCCGCTGACAAGACAAAGGGACAGAACTACCTTGACGCTGTACGCGCCAGAGCTGGAGTAGGCAGCATCGCCCTCACTCTCGACAACATCATCGACGAGCGTGGACGTGAGCTCTACTACGAAGGCTTCCGTCGTCAGGATCTCATCCGTTTCGGTCTCTTCACGTCAGACAAGTACCTTTGGGAGTTCAAGGGCGGTGTTCAGGCTGGAAAGGCGGTTGACGAGCACTTCAACCTGTACCCTATCACTTCCGGTGAACTCAATGCTAATGGTAATCTTACTCAGAATCCTGGATATTAATAGATTATGAAAAAGTTATTTTACTCTATAATCGCTCTGGCAGGAATCCTTGCTGCTTCCTGCTCGACGGATGAGGACAAACTTGTCTTTGATCCTTCATCCTCTGTGGCCCCGGCTTTGGGAACACTGTCCGGAACCACGCTCGCATCTGACGGTGCTGATCTGACTTTCGAGTTCACACAGCCGTCCTATAACATCGATGCTGCGAAGCTCTACACACTTTACATCTCTGATTCTCAGGATTTCACCAAGCAGGAGAAACTTGCTGCCACTGTAAGCGGCACGACTGTCACTGTCAAGCAGTCAACCCTTAACTCCGCCATTCTCAATCTTGGTGGCGTGGCTGACGCAGAGTTCACGGTCTATCTCAGACTTGATTCATGGGTAGCCAACAACAAGAACGTTGCTGTCGAGACCTCGTTGACACAGTCCAACGTGATCTCCGCCACATTCGTTCCTTACAACCAGCTGATTCTTGACAAGGATGTCTATGACCACGTCTGGGTTCAGGGTGACTACTGCGGCTGGAGCCACGACAAGAGCCAGTTCCTCTACAACTACAGCAAGGATGGCAAGACTTTCACAGGTGTTGTTGACTTCTCTGACAAGGCTGCGAACGGTATCAAGTTCACAGGAGCCGCATCTTGGGATAACACCACAGGTAACTGGGGATCTGAGGCTCAGGCCGAGGAAGCCGAGGCCAAGAGCATTCAGCTAATCAACGGTGACGGCTCGCAGAACATCATTTGCTACAGCAAGCGTTTCTACGGATTCACCCTCGACAAGAACTCTCTTGTCCTTACCAAGGACTGGGGCGCCGATGTCATCGGAATTGTCGGCGCGTTCAATAACTGGGGTGCGGATCCGGACATCGAGATGAACTACAACAAGGACTATGTTCGCTTCTGGGCAGACGCTGAGTTCACCTCTGACACAGAAATCAAGTTCCGCGCTGATGGTGCTTGGGATTTCAACTGGGGTGCAAACGGTAATGTCGGTGGCGACAACATCGCTGTCAGCGCTGGTAAGTACCGTGTTTATCTCGACCTCAACAAGAAGTCAGTCGAACTCAGCACCTCAATGTACGGAAAGGATGAGCCTAGTGCCAGCGGCAGCGAGCCGGAGCCGGAGAAACCGGCAGTTTGGTCCCTTATCGGAACCATCAATGGTGACTCTTGGTCAGCTGACGTTGACATGGCCAACATCGAGGGCGATATCTGGGTTGCCCGCAGCGTGAAACTGACTGCGAGCGACGAGTTTAAGATCCGCGCTGACCATGACTGGTCTGTGGCTATCGGTGGACCGGAGGAGAACTCCACAAGCACCATCGACCCGGCAAATGTCTATGGCGTGTTCAAACCAGAGCTTGGCAAGGCGTTCGCTGCTGGATCAGTGAACATTCAGGTAGGCGTTGAAGGAACTTATGATGTCACCTACGACTATGCAGGACAGACAATCCTTATCGAGGAGCACAAAGCGGTATTTTCACTTATTGGTGAGATCGGAGGCAACTCATGGACCAAGGATTTCGTGATGACTCAGGACGGTGATGTCTGGACCAGCCCTGTCGTGAACATCACAGGTGGCTTCAAGATCCGTTACGACTATACTTGGGATGTTGTTTACGGGGCCGCTGAGGGCTTTACTCCGGAGGTCGGAGTCGAGTTTACGGCTGTTCAGCCGGGTAGCAACATCGCAGTCCCTGAGGCCGGTGACTACAAGGTGGTCTTCAATGCGAAGACTCTTGCTGTGACCATCACGGCTGTGGCTTTCCCTGAGCACCTTTACATGATTGGCCAGGAATTCGGAAATTGGGATTGGAGCAGTGACGGAATTGTTGAACTGACCCCAGTCAATGGCCAGGAAGGCGAGTTCTGGACTGTACGTTACTTCACAGCCAATCAGGGCTTCAAATATGCTCCTGGAAAGGCTTGGGAAAAGGATTTCCACAGCCTCACAACCAACGATGGCTACACCGTTGACGGTGGAAACTGCGTTGTCGCTGAGGATGGCTTCTACACTGTCCATGTTGACATGAAGCGTGAGATGGTTCACATTGAGCCTGCAAGGATCTATGGAATCGGTGATTGCTTCGGTGGTTGGGACGCCAAGATGGAATCCGCGCTCTTCAAGGCTGACGGGAAGACCCTTAAGGCCACTCTTGCAGCTGACGGTCAGCTTCGCATGTACGTTGAGTCTTCAATAGCCGACTCAGAGTGGTGGACACGCGAGTTCATCATCCTCGACGGAAAGATCGTTTATCGTGGCAATGACGGTGATCAGGAGCGTGTAGCCTGCACTAAGGGACAGGTGGTTACTCTTGACCTTAACGCTGGTACAGGTTCAATCAAGTAAATACTGACTTTTTTCAGACGCACCCGATGGAAGAATATGTCCGGGTGCGTCTGATTTATTATATTCGTAAATTATGAAACGCTCATCATTCCTCTTTGGTCTATTAAGTTTGATAGT
>CAKUSF010000114.1 GCA_934678915.1 uncultured Bacteroidales bacterium | reverse complement strand
AGCCTCTGCTACGCCCTCAACGGCACCACCTCCGGTGAAGGCTACTACGGTCGCTACGGCACCTACGGCTCTTACGGCTACTACGGCCACAAGGGCAGCTCCTACTACGGCTCCGATAAGGACAGTAAGTAGGGTCGAACGGGCGCTTCGACAAGCTCAGCGACCGGGAACACCATGTCGGTAAGCACGCAGAAACATCCGCACGGCTCGGTCGCTGAGCCTGTCGAAGCGACTGAGCCTGTCGAAGCGACCAAGAACATCCTCGGCCCGACGACCGTCACACCTTATGCTGATTTAGTTTTGAGACATGGACTAAAAACGTTATCTTTGATGAGCAAGAAAATTCGAATATGTCATATCGCAAAAGCAAAAAGATAACACAGCTAGACATACGCCAAAAACATCCTCAGGCGGTACTCTCATCGACAAATAGGATCTACGCAGGAATCGCCAACTCCCTGTACGACATCCTAATAGGCACCGATCTGGGCGCAAGGCTCTTTGAGGACGAACTGAAAAGCATGGCCCTCAAAGTGACCCTCTACTTTGAGGACATTGTCTCAGAGATTGGCCTCTGGGCAAGTTTTGTGGCAAAACATAAGGAACTTTACGGCAAACCGTTGCCATTCTATGCGGTAGGGACTGAATATGACACCGACCATATTCATGTAGAGGATATCCAATTCCTTCTGTGGGACGCGTTGCTTGCGGATGAATATTCAGAGACAATGCCTAACCCGGAGAATTATGGCATTGAGGACGCAGCGCGGCAGATCTTCGCCTATTTGGACGGAATATTCGAAGATACACAGATAAACGAGACTCTCTATGAATATATTCATGAAGCGCCATTCTCCTCTAATTTTTACGAGGTCCGCTTGGTCCTGAATTGGTATTTTTTTGACTGCTACCTTACCTCTGGACGCTTTATGTCCAGCGTGTTTGATGAGACCTTTGGCAAGCAGATGGAACTCTGCCATGGTCAATCGTCCTTGGCTCGGACTGCCGCCATGGCTGATGTCGCCTTCAATCATAGGATCGGGCCTCTGGCTCTGATGCCTCAGGAGTGGCTTGCCGCCCTGCTCCGTGTTCATGGGCAGGATGACAAAGCGGCTGCCGTTGCTACCATCGTGAATAGGAAGTTGGAGCCATATTCATTGGAAAGTTTTGACGATAAGGTCGTTACCTTACGCGATGTAGAGGGGAATCTGGTGACGCTGCACCGCACCAAGTATTTCGATGTTGGCGACAGCACCATGAAAGGTAAGGGTACGAACGGTTGTATCGGGACATTCGCTTTTTACAATGGAGAGTGGTTCTTGAATGGATTGAACCTCTGGGCGGACGTTAACAAGTTTGCGGCAAGCTTCAAGCGTGAACGTGAGCTTACTGAGAAAGATCTCAACGCACTGCGGGACTCTCTCTGCGACAAACGCAAGCCACTATTCTTCTTCAAGGATGTGGACAGTTTCCGCAAATTCATCGAAAAAGAGTTCCGCATGCCACTAATGGAAAAACAGGGACTTCCAAAGGGAGCAAAGAACATCATTATGTTCATCCCTGAATTTATTCAGGATGGAGACAGCAAGGTTGAGTACAGTGGGGATGGGCGCGGTTTCTGTCTCATTTTAGATTGCGCTGAATATGTTAAATCCCCAGACAACCCGATGTACAACCGCGAAAAGGCGAAAAACTATTTCTTGATCGCGGACATCGAAAAGGTCCCAGGTGAGTTTATCCGCTACGCCATAAGCCAGAACCTATTTCCTGACTTCGCCATCAACTCGGCCCAAGGCTACCGCCACGCCCACCGTCTTACGCAAGACAACCTCGATTTCCTTGCCCGGACACTTAGAAGGCAGGATTATTAGGCAACACAAATAATTCAGCAAAATCATGATAACCATAAATAACACGAACTTCAGTTCATCGATAGACCTTGCGGGGATATTGGTCCTCCTGACAAAGGCCGAAATGCTTGACATCTGCAAGCGGCTCGACCTCTATGTCAGTCCAAATCTGAAGAAAGAGGAAACCGCCAGAAGACTCGCGCTTGAACTTCTGGACTCCCCTGTCGAAATCCTATCATCTCTCTGCAAGCAGGAATTGCAGATTGTTGACGAGTTCGTCAAGGGCGGCCCAAACACCTACGTCATCCGCAAATCACGCAAGACACTCTATAAGCTCCAAAAATATTGCCTTGTCCTGACCTACGAGGACTCCAGCGCACAACAATGGCACATGATCATGCCTGATAGCGTGCGGGAATCTCTCTCCCAAAGCCTTCCGTTCTATCTGGACCTGGCCGAACGTGGAGTGAAGCCCCCAACCGCAAAGCAGCTCCGCATGATAGCAGCTTTGAACCGTATGATGAACAAAGACTAGTTATATAACCGCAGGGAGGCATCTTTCTGACGAAAGACACCTCCCCTTGGCAGCACGGATGCGGTAAGACACTAGCCGAAGCCAGTCATGGCTACATCCTAAAGTTCCCTATTCTTTCGGACGTAACCTTTGACAAATTCTTTCTTCCCATTGCGGAACCTCACATAAGGTGCCACTTTGGTTGGCTTGTCCTTATCGCGGTCTAAGCGAATCTCAAGCCTCACAATAATTGCTTTTCTCATGTTACTTAGTGATTGATTAATTTGAGAATTATGGAGGGTAGGAATGCTAGACATCCTGCTGTAAAAAGCAAGAAGAGCAGCCGATAGGGACGGCCACTCTTCATAGAGTTCGAAAAGCAATTATTCTCCTCAACCCGTCAATCACATTGTTCATGCAAATATAAGGACTTTTCTTGAGAGTCAAAGCTTTTCACAATGAAAAAAATGCAGATCTCGAAATGAAACCTCTGCGACTTCTTCGGGGAGATGGTGACAGGAGGAAGGGAGCATCTTGAGCACCTGAGGCTGTCGCCCGCATAGAAAAAGTAAAAAAAATAATCAACAAGAAATATCAAGAACGGATAATGCTTAGCCTGGCGACGGGCCAAGCGAACGCTATGTCTCTGACTTTGAGTCGAGTCCCCAAATTAACCACTAAAAAAAACCACTAACAATCTAATTACCGATAAAGGATTGACACTTAGGCGTGTCCTGATTGCAACTAGCAAGAGATTTATCAATTAAAAATAATAATCTACAATGAGTGTTTTTGAGAATAAGGTTCTCCTGATAACAGGAGGAACCGGAAGTTTCGGCAATGCCGTGCTCCGCAGATTCCTTGACAGCGACATCAAGGAGATAAGAATATTCAGCCGAGATGAGAAGAAGCAGGACGACATGCGTCATTTTCTTCAGGCTAACCGTTCGGATGTTGCCCATAAAGTCAAGTTTTACATAGGCAACGTCAGGAATCGTGAAGCCGTGGATTTTGTGATGTCCGGAGTTGATTATGTCTTCTCAGCTGCCGCCTTGAAGCAGGTGCCATCATGCGAGTTCTTCCCGATGGAGGCTGTACGCACCAATGTGGAAGGCACCAATAACGTACTCTTGTCCGCAATCGAGCATGGAGTTAAAAATGTCGTTGTCCTCTCGACCGACAAGGCATCATATCCAATAAATGCCATGGGAATATCCAAGGCCATGATGGAGAAGGTCGCCATAGCGCAAGGACGCTCGCTCGGCCCTAATGCAAAGACAACAATCTGCTGCACCCGTTACGGCAATGTGATGGCAAGCCGTGGCTCAGTCATACCTCTCTGGGTGGAGCAGATGATGGAAGGCAAGCCTATCACCATCACCGATCCCAACATGACTCGCTTCATGATGACACTTGACGACGCTGTGGATCTGGTTGTCTATGCTTTCACACACGGAGAAAATGGAGACCTATTTGTTCAGAAGGCCCCGGCTGCCACCCTTTCCGTTCTTGCAGAGGCACTTAAGCAAACATATTCCAAAATTGACCCGAAATACGCAGACACCGAGGTCAAGGTCATCGGTACACGCCATGGCGAAAAACTGTACGAGACCCTCGTCACCCGTGAGGAAATGGCCAAGGCTATTGACATGGGCAAATACTACCGCATCCCTTGCGACAACAGAGACCTCAACTACGACAAGTTCTTTACCGAGGGCAGCCACAAAGTTGAACATGTCGAGGAATATACTTCTCACAATACTTCCCGACTTGACATTGAAGGCATGAAGGAACTTTTGCTCAAACTTAATTTCATCCGTGAAGACCTCGGCCTACAGCCACGCGCCAAGGCACGCGACTATCGTTCAGAGTAACCCAATGAAAATACTTGTGTTAGGTTGCAACGGCATGGCCGGCCACCTCATCTCCCTCTACTTCAAAGAGCGGGGGCATGAGGTGGTAGGCTTTGCCCGTTCCGCATCAAGGCTACTTGACAATACCATCATTGGTGACGCTTCCGATATGGTTCTCATAAAAAGGATTGTTAAGGGTGGCGACTACGATGCGGTGATAAATTGCATCGGTCTTCTCAATCAGTTCGCTGAGAACAACAAGGCGATGGCTGTTTTGCTCAATGGCTACCTGCCGCACTATCTTGCTGACATCACCAAATCATCAAAGACCATGATCATCCACATGTCCACGGATTGCGTCTTTGCCGGCAACGATGGCCCTTACTGCGAAGATTCATTTCCGAACGGCAAGACATTCTATGACCGCTCAAAAGCTATTGGTGAAATCAACAATAGCAAAGACCTCACATTCCGCAATTCAATTGTAGGACCGGACATCAAAGCAACTGGCATTGGACTATTCAACTGGTTCATGAAGCAAGAAGGACCAATTAATGGTTTTACCGGTGCCATTTGGACAGGAGTCACCACTTTGACCCTTGCCAAAGCAATGGAGCAGGCGTTGAAAGAAAACTTGACAGGACTGTACAATCTAGTCAATAACGAGTCTATCAATAAATTTGACCTTTGCTCGCTTTTTAACAAATATTTCCGTGACGGAGAAGTCGTGATCAATCCTGATGATAAACTCCAGCTCGATAAGACCTTGCGATGCACGAGAACTGACTTCTCTTTCATTGTGCCGTCCTACGAGCAGCAGATCAAAGAGATGCGCGAATGGGTGGATGCACATAGAGAATTATATCCTCATTATAACGTGAAGTAGCAATGAAGAAGCTCAAATTGATGACAATCGTGGGCACACGCCCCGAAATCATAAAGATGTCAGCTATCATCAAAAAGGCGGACATATATTTCGACCAAATCTTGGTTCATACCGGACAGAATTACGACTACACTCTCAACGAGGTGTTTTTCAAGGATCTTGGCCTTCGTGAACCAGACTACTACCTTGGAGTCGTGGGTAAGAACATCGGTGAGACCATGGGCAACGTCATCTCCAAAGCCTATGACCTTATGGCCGAAGTGAAACCGGATGCCGTAATAGTACTAGGTGACACGAACTCCTGCCTCTCAATCATCGCAGCGAAGCGTCTCAAAATTCCTATCTTTCACATGGAGGCCGGGAACCGCTGCAAAGACGAGAATCTCCCGGAGGAAGTCATCCGTCGTATCGTGGATGTCACTTCCGATGTGAATCTCTGCTATAGCGAGCATGCCCGTCGCTACATTCTCCAAAGCGGAGTCAAACCTGAATATACTTATGTCGTGGGTTCTCCGATGGCAGAGGTACTCAGCAGTGTGCTGCCTCAGATAGAGGCTTCGAATATCCTTGAAGAGCTTGGATTAGAGAGGAATAAGTACATCCTTCTCTCCGCCCATCGTGAAGAGAATATTGACATAGAGCAGAACTTCTTCTCCTTGATGAATGCCGTCAATGAGATCGCAAGGACTAACAACATGCCGGTTCTTTATAGCTGCCACCCTCGCTCAGAGAAAATGATTGAGAAGAGAGGTTTCAAGTTCGATGAACGGGTCATCCAGCACAAGCCTCTAGGATTCTTTGACTATAACAAGCTTCAGCAGAACGCCTTTTGTGTCGTGTCCGATTCTGGCACAGTGCCGGAGGAGGCCGCCTTCTTCCACTTCCCTGCCGTCTCTGTCCGCACATCAACTGAGCGCCCCGAAGCGCTGGACAAAGGTGTGTTCACCATCGGCAGCATCACCTCCGAAGCCGTGTGCCAGGCCGTGGAACTCGCCACCACCATGCACGCCAATGGTGATGATGCCTGTCCAGTCCCAGCTTACACAGATGAAAACGTAAGCGCAAAAGTCATCAAGCTCATCCAGAGTTATGTCGGCATCATCAACAAGATGGTCTGGAGGAAATAGGCCTAAGCCGCAAGGAGGCATCTTTCTGACGAAAGACACCTCCCCTTGGCAGCACGGATGCGATAAGACACTAGCCGAAGCCGGTCATGGCTACACCCTAAAGACCCTTTATCTTCTTGGTGTACCCACTAACGAATTCTTTCTTGCCATTGCGAACCCTAATGTAAGGCTTCACCTTGACAAGTTTGCTCTTGTCGCAGTCTAAGCGGAATTCGAGCGTTAACTTAATCACTTTATTCATGATATGATGATTATTCTTGTAATGAAAAAAGAAGGCTCCAAAATAGCTAGACCATCCGGCTGTAAAATAAAAAGAGCGACTGTAAAGGGACCAGCCGCTCTCTTAGAGTCAAAGTGATTAAGTTGACATCAACCTCCTCAATCCGGCAGCACAATCATCATATCATATTGCAAATATAAGACTTTCACACGAAAGTCAAAACTTTTTATAAAGAAAGTTAATGGTCAAATTTTGGACCCGCAGAAAATCCTATTTCATTAGCCAGAAAAACGAGAGCATTGTACAGCAGCGGAGACTTGGAGAGATTCTATGTTGAATGCAAAACGAGTGGGGTCCCCAGCGGGATGACGATGCGTGCGTACGAAGTCTTTTCGCATCCTGAACTAAGGGTTTACAACTGCGATAAGTCTATTTTACCAAAGTAATATTTTTAATTAGGGTGTTAAGTTAATTGAATATTTATGGTCATAGTTTCCGCTGGTTTCCGGGTTCTGAGAGGGTGTGAAGAT
>CAKUSF010000113.1 GCA_934678915.1 uncultured Bacteroidales bacterium | reverse complement strand
GTATGAAGCAGCTGATGCAGAAGGCTGAGAACTATTACATGCAGGACAACGAGCGAGAAATGCACGTTGTCACTGACGAACTGTATTTCGTGATCAGTGAGCAGCAGCATTCCGTTGACATGACCGACAAGGGTCATGATCTGCTAGCCAATACAGTTTCTAATCCGGACTTCTTCGTCCTACCTGATGTTGGAAGCCAGATTGCTGAGATCCAGAAGAACACAGAACTTTCTGCTGAAGAGAAGCAGGAGAAGAAAGATGCCCTCATGGAGGATTATTCTCTTAAGAGCGAACGCGTCCACACAGTCATCCAGCTTCTTAAGGCCTACGCCATGTTCCAGAAGGATGTTGACTACATTGTGATTGACAACAAGGTCAAGATCGTGGACGAGCAGACAGGCCGTATCATGGAAGGACGTCGTTGGAGTGATGGACTCCATCAGGCGGTTGAGGCTAAGGAGAATGTAAAGGTTGAGGCGGCTACACAGACTTTCGCAACGGTTACTCTTCAGAACTATTTCAGAATGTACCATAAGTTAGCTGGTATGACAGGTACCGCTGAGACTGAGGCAGGTGAGTTCTGGTCAATCTACAAATTGGATGTCGTTGTCATTCCTACGAACCGTCCAGTCATCAGGGACGACCAAGATGACCTTATTTATAAGACGAAGAAAGCGAAATACACTGCTGTAATTAATAAGGTAGAGGAACTTATTTCGAAAGGACGTCCGGTTCTTGTGGGTACGACTGATGTTGAGACATCCGAACTCCTGAGCCGTATGCTTCGCATGAGGGGCATCAAGCACAATGTCCTCAATGCCAAGGAACATGCTAGAGAGGCAGAGATCGTTGCCCAGGCCGGTCTCTCAAGCACTGTTACCATCGCCACAAACATGGCCGGTCGTGGAACCGACATCAAGCTTTCTCCTGAGGTAAAGAAGGCCGGAGGTCTGGCAATCATCGGTACGGAAAGGCATGATAGCCGCCGTGTGGACCGCCAGCTCAGAGGTCGTGCTGGACGTCAGGGAGACCCTGGTTCTTCTGCTTTCTATGTTTCCCTTGAGGACAAGTTGATGCGTCTGTTCGGTTCTGAGAGAATCGCGGGAGTGGTTGACAAGCTCGGAATGGCTGATGATGAGGCTCTAGTGAGCGGAATGCTCTCTAAGTCAATTGAGAACGCTCAAAGAAAAGTTGAGGAGAACAACTTCGGAATCCGAAAGAGACTCCTTGAATATGACGATGTGATGAACTACCAGCGTGAAGCGGTCTATGCTAGAAGGCGCAACGCTCTCTCTGGAGAAAGAATTGAGATTGATGTTCGGAACATGATGATCGACTCAGCTTCCATCATCGCTGGTCGCGCTGAGGGAATGTCTTATCAGGATTTTGAGGAATATGTGATGGCTCAACTGTCTATCGACCTCGGATTTGATGAGAAATTCTACTCGAATGCTAAGGGAGACCAACTTACTGACGCACTTTGCAAACAGATGCAAGCTGTCTATGAGCGTAGGATGAACACCCTCGCAGAGAAGGTCTATCCGTTCATCAAGATGATCTTCGAGAAGCAGGGCAACATGTACAAGAACATCGCTATTCCTATTTCCGATGGTCGTAAGATGCTGACCCTCAGCGTTGATCTTGAGAAAGCGTACAACACTCAGGGTAAGGAAATCGCCAAGGCTCTCAGCCGTTCGATCATTCTCTATCAGATTGATGAACACTGGAAGCAGCATCTTCGTGACATGGATGACCTTCGCCAGAGCGTGCAGAACGCTGCCTACGAGCAGAAGGATCCTCTTGTTGTGTACAAGTTGGAGAGCTACAACCTCTTTGCTACCATGCTTGAGGAACTAAACAAGGATGTTCTTTCATTCCTCCTTAGGGCTTTCGTTCCTCTCCGTGAAGATAGCGAAGCTCGCCCGGCTCAGGCTCCAAGAAGTCAGGACATGAGCAACATGAGGACTCAGCGCAACGATCTCTCCACTAACGGAGAACAGAAAGCTAGGACTCCTATCCATGTGGACAAGAAAATCGGTCGTAATGACCCATGTCCTTGTGGATCCGGCAAGAAATACAAGAATTGTCACGGAGCCGGATTGGTATAATAGTTAAATAATGATAAAATAGATTGCCTCACCACATGAGGCAATCTTTAAAATTTGATATAAGAATATTATGGGTGCGAATTATGGTTCATCTGATTCTGCTAGTGTAAATGATATCAGCAGAATATCAGCCGGTTCGGTAATAAAAGGTGAGATTACATCTCCTAATGACATAAGAATAGATGGTACATTTGAAGGGCGTATCTTCTCCCAGGCGAAGGTTGTTGTCGGTGAGAAGGCTGTCATTAAGGGTGACATCATCTGTAACAACGCAGACTTTTGGGGAAAGATAAACGGAAACTTCTTTGTGAAGGACACATTGACCCTTAAGGACACGTGCGTTGTGGATGGTGATCTTCACATCAGAAGGCTTCAGGTGGAGCTTGATGCTAAGTTCAACGGTAACTGCAAGATGATCACCGAAGAAGAGTTTACCAAACTGACTTCTGGCAGCCGTCCAGGAATGTACGAAGTTCAACCTGCCACACCGAAGGAAGACGAGTTCACTGTCGGTTCTGGCAAGTCGCCATTCTCAATCCCTTCCAATAACGAGATTCCGGAAGCTTAGTGAATTTCTTTTAGAATACAGTCACCAGGAGCCTTAATGTTCTGGTCAAGAATGATCTCACCAACGGAGCCGTAGCGTATGAAACCTGTGCGTGGATTCTTAATTGAAGGAACATGCCCCTTGACCGTGGCTTTGACTGAGGAATATTCAAAAGCAAGATCTGCGTCAGAGCCCATTGTGCAATCCTCAAGGACAAGGTCATCGCAATAGCATAGTGGCTGCGTTTCAGTGATGTGGCAGCGTACGAGACGGAGGTTCTTTGAGTACCAGGCGAGATATTCACCATTGATGACAGAGTCAATGACGGTAACGTTCTCTGATTCCCAGAAAGAATCCTTTGAGTTCAGGACGCAGTTTCTGATCTCTACGTTTTTTGCGTACTGAAAACTGTAGTTGCCGTTCAGTTTGACATTGGTCAGCTTGACATTCTCGCAGTGCATAAACACATAGTCGGCTCTGTCAATGACAGAGTCCTCTATTACTATGTTCCGGCAATCCCAGAAGGTCTCGGTTCCACCCGGAATCTGGACGTTCTTTAGCTTGATTCCATCCATTCTTCGGAAAGTCTTCGGTGCATCAATGATTGTGTCATAAATTTCGCAATTCATTGAATACCAAAGTCCGGAGCGAGCTCCTACGGTAAGAAGACTATCCTTTATGACGAATCCATCGCATTCCCAGAAAGGGTACTTGCCTTCGAACTGACAATGAACAGCGGTTATGTTGCCGGTCTCTTTTAGCGCTGATTCTCCAGCGTGGATTTTGACGTTCTCAAGATAGAGGTCGTGCTTGCAGTACAGCGGTCTCTCTCCACCGAACTCTTGGTTGATGATCTTTTCCATATCTTCAAGTAATCTTTAGTTTCATCCATTTCTCTCCGCGAAGTCTCCAGTAGAACAGCAGTCCGCGGACATTTAGCTCAATGCACATGGCAATCCAATAGCCTGTGAGGCCCATCCGAGGCGTCAAAATCAGTGCCAGTCCTATGCGGACCACCCACATGCTTCCGAAGTTTATCACACTTGGCACTAGCGTGTCGCCTCCGCCAACGCAAGAACCGTAGCCTGCGATTGAGAATGCGTAGAGAGTCTCTGCGAAGGCTTCGATTCTCAACACTTTAGCCCCAAGTTCGATGACATCGGGATCTGAGCTCAGAAGCATCATTAGGTCTGTAGCGAAGATGAACATGAGTGCTCCCAATAATGTCATGATTCCAGCGGCCATCAGCATGGTAATCTGCGAGAAACGCTTGGCAACATCACGACGTTTGGCTCCGAGGCTCTGCCCTACAAGTGTAGTGGCAGCTTCCTCTATTCCGTAGCCTGGCATGTAGCAGAAACTCTCTGCAATTATGGCTAGTGAGTTGGCAGCTATGGAAATCGGGCCGAGAGGAGCCACGATGATGGTGCTCATAATGTGCGAACCTCTCATGATGATGTTTTGGAGCCACATCGGAGCGGTGATGCCCCAAGCATTGCGCACAGTTTTGCGCTGAGGAACGAACGTGCCTTGTTCCCCCTTGATATTCAATTCTTTGGAACGTCTAAGAATATACCAGATCACGAATATGGAGGTGACGACCTGAGCTGCCCCCGTCCCCAATGCGGCTCCTGCCACTCCCATGTCATAGATGTAAATGAATATGTAGTTGAACACCACGTCTAGGGCGCACATTCCGGTGTACATAAGGCTCGGAATCTTCATGTTGCCGCTGGCTTGTAGCATAGAGTTCGCGGCCCATCCGACAGCGCCTATCGGAATGAACGCTGAATATATCCAGAAATATTCCGATGCGTCTTTATTTATCTCCGGAGTCCCGCCAAGCCAGTTGGGGAGTGCTCCGCTGATGCTTACACCGATCACAGCGAGAACTAGTCCGATGATGAACACGGTGGTGAGCCCTTGCCTCATCACGGCTCTGGCGCCCTTGAAATCCTGCGCTCCACAAAGATGGGCGATCTGGACGGAGAATCCTGAGCTGGCCCCGGACTGGAATCCACCCATGATCCAAGTTGTTGTGGCTACCAGACCTATTGATGCGGACTGATTGGCCCCAAGGTGACCGACCATTCCTGCATCGATGTACTGCATCAGGATGGATGAGACCTGTGCCGCTATGGCAGGAAGACTCAGCAGAATCGTAAGTCGAATCTGCTGTCCGAGGGTCATCGGTTGCCCCCTTCGGATCATTCCGAGGAGTATGTCTTTCTGTCCGGAGGCCATAAACTATGCAAAGATATTCACTAAATGGCAATCCACCAAGTTTATTCCACACCGCTATTTCGCTATTCATATAGATTCTGTGGCTGTTTATTGATTGATAATATTCATGAATTTGTCAAATAATTTGTGTAGGTTTGCATTATGAAAGTTGCTGTGATTGGGGCCGGGGCAGCGGGGTGTTTCTGCGCCATTGAACTGAAACGGAGGATTCCTTCCGCTTCGGTGGAGGTCTTTGAGGCGGGGCTGAAGGCTTTGGCCAAGGTGGCGATCACTGGGGGAGGGCGGTGCAATCTGACCAATTCCTTTGAAGGAATATCTTCTCTGTCTGAAGCCTATCCTCGCGGAGACAAGTTGATGAAGCGTCTTTTCCGCTCTTTTGACAACAATGACACATGTCGTTGGTTCGAGAATGAAGGCGTGCGACTTGTCCTTCAGAGTGATCATTGCGTTTTCCCCGCTTCGCAGAACGCGATGGAGATCGTTAATTCTCTGCTTGCCCGGATGCGTCAGGAAGGAGTCGTGCTCCGCACAAAACATAAAGTCACAGGAATATTTCCACGCCCAGAAGGCGGCTACACGCTTTCTACTGAATTTTCCGGTAAACAGTCGCTTCGACAGGCTCAGCGACCAGTTTGTTCAGCCCCTGCGCCAGTAAATCCGGTCCCTGAGCTTGTCGAAGGGCCGACACTCCCAAATTCTCAACGACAGCATAGACTCGATTATTCCGCAGACATCGTGATTGTCACCACCGGTGGCAGCCCGAAACTCTCAGGCTTAGGATTCCTAGACGCCCTGAATTTGGAAATCATCCCTCCTATCCCATCCCTTTTCACTTTCAACCTTCCCGACAGTCCTGTCCGAGAGTTGATGGGCACCGTGGTCGAGAATGCCAGTGCATCTCTTGCCGGGACGAAATTCAAGGCCAACGGTCCTCTTCTTATTACCCATTGGGGAATGAGTGGCCCGGTGATCTTGAAACTCTCTTCTTATGCGGCCCGCTATCTAGTTGACAATGAATATTCTGCCAATCTTTCCGTGAATTGGTTCGGAGATGCAAGCGAGCTAGATGTCAGAAGTAGAATCCAGTCACTGTCCAATGCCAATCCACAGAAATTAATACTCAACACTCATCCATCAGAATTGCCTTCTAGACTTTGGAACTACTTGATTTCCAAGAGCGGCATCCGGGAAGATGCCCGCTGGGCAGAACTTGGCTCAAAAGGAATGAATCGTCTTGTGAACACCTTGAGTAACGATGAGTACCAAGTCCGCGGAAAGAGCCGTTTCAAGGAGGAGTTCGTTACCTGTGGAGGTGTCGCCTTGTCCAACATTAACCTCAGCACACTTGAATGCAAGACTCATCCGGGACTCTATTTCGCAGGCGAAGTCCTTGATGTTGACGCGATTACGGGAGGATTTAATCTGCAAGCAGCCTGGTCAATGGGCTATGTCATAGCCCAATCCATTGCTACAAAATAATGGTTGGCCGCTGAGTTTGTCAAAACGTGCCAACCATTTTGGTGAATCAATGATGCAAATGTCACTTCGACAAGCTCAGTGACCTGTGCTCAATTTGCAAGTCTTGCGGAAGGTTATTCGGAATATTCCGCGAAATCTGATTTTGATGCTCCGCAGACCGGGCATTTCCAGTCTTTCGGGATGTCTTTGAACGGGGTTCCGGGCTTTATGCCACCGTCTGGATCGCCTTCCGCTGGATCATAGAACCAACCACAGCGAAGGCATTCGTACTTTTTTGAGTCACTTGCCATAACAGTTATAGTTTTAGTGCAACATTATGGTGCGCCACCGCAGCGCACCAACACCGGAACACTGCAATAACTATTCCATCAATTTCTTGTATTTGAATCTCTTAGGCTCAGTGTTGCCGAGGCGTGCCTTGCGGTTCTCCTCGTACTCAGCGTAGTTGCCCTCGAAGAACACCACGTTGGAATCGCCTTCGTAGGCGAGGATGTGCGTGGCGATTCTGTCCAGGAACCAGCGGTCGTGGCTAATCACCACAGCGCATCCCGCAAAGTTCTCAAGGCCGTCCTCCAGAGCACGGATCGTGTTGACATCCACATCGTTCGTCGGCTCGTCCAGAAGTAGGACATTGCCTTCGTCCTTGAGGGTCAGCGCAAGGTGGAGCCTGTTTCTTTCCCCGCCTGAGAG
>CAKUSF010000112.1 GCA_934678915.1 uncultured Bacteroidales bacterium | reverse complement strand
ACATCATCAAAGAGAGTTGTCAAGGTTGAGGCTACGGGCCAGGCCCATATTTCATCAACCTTCAATAATGTGATCATAGCCTTGACCAACAATCAGGGACAGGTGATCAGTTGGTCCTCAGCCGGTAAGAGCGGTTTCAGAGGCTCCAAGAAGAATACCCCGTATGCTGCGCAGGTCGCTGCCGAGGATGCCGCGAAGACTGCTTTTGACGCTGGCCTTCGTAAGGTGAAGGTCTTCGTGAAAGGTCCGGGCGCAGGTCGTGAGTCCGCGATCAGAACCATCAACAATGCTGGGATCGTTGTCACAGAGATTGTCGATGTCACCCCTATGCCTCATAACGGATGTAGACCAAAAGGCCGTCGTAAAGTCTGATTAATGAATTAAAACTAAAATTACTATGGCAAGATACATTGGTCCAAGTACAAAAATCGCCCGTAAATTCGGTGAGCCGATATTCGGAAGTGACAAGGATTTCGAGAAGAGAAACTATCCTCCGGGACAGCACGGTCTGGCGGCAAAGCGTAAGAAGCAGCGTGAGTATGGAATGCAGCTCAAAGAGAAGCAGAAGGTTAGATATATGTATGGCCTTCTCGAGCGTCAGTTCCACAACACTTACCTCAAGGCATCCAAGATGGCCGGTCTGAGAGGTGAGAATCTTCTCCTCCTCCTTGAGTCAAGACTTGACAACGTTGTCTACAGAATGGGCATCGCCCCGACCAGAGCGGCTGCCAGACAGCTTGTCAGCCATGCTCATGTCACCCTTAACGGTGAAGTTTGCAATATCCCTTCCGTTCAGGTGAAACCAGGAGATGTTGTGGCTGTCAGAGAGCGTTCCAAGAGTCTTGAAGTCATTCAGAAGAGTGTGGCGTCCGCTTCCAAATATTCATGGATCGAGTTCGACCCTAAGGCTCTTTCAGGCAAGTTCCTGAATCTTCCGGCCAGGGCTGACATTCCTGAAAACATCAACGAGCAGCTCATTGTAGACCTGTACTCTAAGTAAAATTAACACCCAAAAAGAATTAATATGGCAATCTTGGCATTTCAGAAACCGGACAAGGTGATAATGCTCGAAGGCACCGATACAGTCGGCCGCTTCGAATTCAGGCCTCTTGAGCCTGGGTACGGGCAGACCATCGGCAATGCTCTCAGACGCATTCTTCTCGCCTCTCTGGAAGGTTTTGCTATCAGCCAGATCAGGATTTCCGGCGTGGATCAAGAGTTCGCGACGATTCCTGGTGTGATCGAGGGGATGCAGGACGTCATCCTGAACCTTAAGCAAGTAAGGTTCAAGAGGATGGTCGATTCCGTAGACTCTGAGGTAGCGAACATTGTGATTAGCGGTAAGAATGAGTTTACCGCGGAGGATATTTCTAAAGGATTGTCTTCTTTCAAGGTGTTGAACCCTGAGCAGCACATCTGCTCACTCGAACCGTCAGTCACTCTTGAGATTTCCTTGACCATCACCAAAGGCCGTGGATTCGTTCCGGCCGAGGAGATGAGGGAGGAGAACACACCGATAGGCACTGTCCTTGTCGATGCGGTCTACACACCTATCAGAAAGGTCAATTGGACGGTTGAGAACTGGCGTGTCGAGCAGAAGACCGACTACGAGAAGCTGAACCTTGAGATAATCACTGACGGATCTATCTCTCCGAATATGGCGCTTCAGGAGGCGGCCAGTATCCTGATCTATCACTTCAAGCTTTTCACTGATGACAAGAAGATTTCCATCGAGAGCGCTGTCGAGTCCGACTCAAAGGAACTCGACGAGGAAAGCCTCAGGATGAGACATCTTCTTCTCACCAAGCTTTCAGACATGGGGCTCTCCGTGAGGGCGTACAACTGTCTGAAGGCCGCTGACATCGACACATTCGCGGACCTTGTTTCCTATTCAAGGAATGAACTCATGAAGTTCAGGAATTTCGGAAAGAAGTCCCTCAATGAGATCGACCAGCTTGTGGAGAAGATGAAGCTCCAGTTCGGGATGGATGTAAGAAAATATAATATTGAACCCAAGAAAAAGAACGCATAGAAATGAGGCACAATAAAGCAATCAATCATCTTGGCCGCAAGTCTGGCCACCGTAAGGCTCTGTTGGCCAACCTGGCGACTTCTTTGATCATGCACAAGAGGATCACTACGACAGTGGCTAAGGCCAAGGCTCTTAAGTCCTACGTTGAACCTCTCCTCACAAAGTCAAAGGAGGACACGACTCATTCCCGCAGAACTGTTTTCAGCTACCTTAAGAACAAGGAGGCTGTAAAGGAGCTCTTCGGAGTCATTTCAGCGAAGATCGCTGATCGTCCAGGCGGCTACACCCGCGTGCTCCACTTAGGCTTCCGCCAGGGAGACGGCGCTGATATGGCACTTATCGAACTTGTAGACTTCAACGAAGCTGCTCTTGCTGTCAAGAAGGAAGAGAAGAAGTCTACCCGTCGCAGCCGCTCAAAAAAGGCTGAGGCCCCAAAGGTTGACGAGGCACCTGTCGAGGCTCCTGCAGAAGAAGCACCAAAGGCTGAGTAAAGTCATTTTTATCCATAGAAGAAGTGGCGACTGGAATCCGGTCGCCACTTTTTTTGCCAAATTTTGCATCTGGTTCGATAAGGTCGTCATATTTTTTTCTTATATTTGCGCATTGAAAAGGTTCTGAGGGACCTTTTTTTTAGATTGAATATACTAAATCGTTATAACTAATCAATTTATGAATTATCTGTTCTATTTTGTGCCGGCGGCTTCGGTGATTGCCCTCTTCTTTGCGTGGCTTTTCTACCGCCAGATGAAGAAAGAGAATGAAGGTACACCAACAATGAGGGAAATCGCCCAGTATGTCCGCGAGGGCGCGATGGCATACCTCAAGCAACAGTACAAGGTTGTCGGAATCGTGTTTGTCATTCTGGCTGTATTGTTCAGTGTCTTGGCCTTTGGTTTTGGTGTGCAGAACAAATGGGTCCCTTTCGCTTTCCTGACAGGAGGATTCTTCTCGGCTCTGGCTGGTTATATTGGTATGAGGACCGCGACATACGCTTCAGCCAGAACCGCCAATGCTGTCAGCAAATCTCTTAATTCCGGCCTGAAGCTTGCTTTTCGTTCCGGAGCTGTTATGGGGCTTACCGTCGTCGGTCTCGGGCTTCTTGACATTTCAATCTGGTGGGTGATCCTGAACGCTTTCGTGCAGGAGGCCAGCGAGTCACAGACTTTGGTGGTTATCACGACGACTATGCTTACATTCGGAATGGGTGCTTCTACCCAGGCTTTGTTCGCAAGGGTTGGCGGTGGCATCTACACCAAGGCCGCTGACGTGGGTGCTGACATTGTCGGCAAGGTGGAACAGGATATTCCTGAGGACGACCCAAGGAATCCGGCAACAATCGCGGACAACGTAGGAGACAATGTCGGAGATGTCGCAGGAATGGGCGCAGACCTTTATGAGTCGTACTGTGGCTCTGTACTTGCGACGATGGCTCTTGGCGCCTCGGCTTTCTTCGGTGACGTTGACGCGCAGATGCGGGCCATCATCGCTCCGATGATGATCGCCGCCATAGGAGTCGTTCTTTCAATCATTGGAATATATGCCGTCAGGACTAAGGAGGGTGCGGGCCTTCAGCAACTTCTGAAATCCCTGAGTGTGGGGACCAATCTCAGCGCATGTCTCATCGCTGTTCTGACATTCGTTGTGTTCTATGTGCTTGGTTTTGCCAATTGGTGGCAGCTCAGCCTTTCGGTTATCGCCGGTCTGCTTTCCGGAGTCGTCATCGGAAAGGCCACCGAGTACTACACTTCACACTCCTATAAGCCGACACAGGATCTAGCCGAGAGCTCGCAGACTGGGCCGGCCACGGTGATCATCAATGGAATCGGCCTTGGAATGATTTCGACTTGCATTCCTGTCGTGACTATTGTCGCCGCTATCTTGATATCTTACCTTTGCGCCACTGGTTTCTCCTTTGACCCGGCTTACATCAGCAACGGACTTTATGGGATCAGCATCGCCGCTGTAGGTATGCTCTCAACACTTGGAATCACCCTTGCGACCGATGCTTACGGCCCTATTGCCGATAATGCGGGCGGTAACGCGCAGATGAGCGAACTGGACCCGGAGGTGCGCCGCCGTACGGACACGCTTGACGCTCTTGGCAACACGACAGCCGCCACAGGAAAGGGATTTGCGATCGGTTCCGCCGCTCTTACGGCTCTGGCTCTCCTTGCTTCTTACATCGAAGAAATAAAGATCGGGCTCCAGCATGTCGGCACAGCTGTGCTCCAGATCGGTGACAAGGTTGTCAATGTGGCAGAGGCCACAATTCCTGAGATTGTAAGCTACTATCAGGTTAACTTGATGAATCCTCGTGTCCTTGCCGGAGTCTTCATCGGGGCGATGATGGCATTCCTGTTCTGTGGTATGACAATGAATGCCGTCGGGCGAGCCGCACAGAAAATGGTTGTCGAGGTCCGTCGTCAGTTCCGGGAGATTAAAGGCATACTTGATGGCAGACAACGCCCTGATTACAAGCGATGTGTGGAAATTTCCACAAAGGCCGCCCAGCACGAGATGGTGGCTCCGGCACTCACTGCCATCATAGTCCCTGTCATTGTTGGTATCATTCTTGGAGAGGCAGGTGTTATGGGCCTTCTCATAGGTGGCCTTGGTGCGGGATTCATTCTTGCCATATTCCTTGCCAACTCGGGCGGAGCCTGGGACAATGCCAAGAAATATGTCGAGGACGGTCACTTCGGTGGCAAGAACTCTGTCAACCATCACGCCACGGTTGTTGGAGACACAGTCGGTGATCCTTTCAAAGACACGTCAGGACCATCGCTGAACATCCTCATCAAACTTATGAGTATGGTCTCAATCGTGATGGCTGGACTGATTGTTATGATTCACGGTTGATGAATGACGAACTTACAGTATTATAATAATGAAAAAAATTACCATTAGAGATGTGGCGAGAGAGGCTGGGGTGTCTGTCACCCTGGTTTCTTTCGTGATGAATGCCAAGATGGGGAAGGATGGACGTTTGGACTGTCCTGTCAATCCCGACACGGCTGAAAGAGTTCTGCAGGTTGCCAAGCGACTGGGCTACAGGAGGAACAATGCGGCGGCGTCCCTGAGAAGCGGACGTTCTCATTCGATTGCGGTGATTGTCTCGGACATCGCCAATCCTTTCTTTGCCGAAATATGCAGAAACATTGAGAACATCGCTTACAAGGCTGGCTACACGGTGATCTTCGCCAGCTCAGAGGAAAATCCTCAGAAATTGTCCCATCTTGTGGAGACAATGGTGGGCTACAATGTTGAAGGACTGATTGTGGCGCCTTGCCTGGGAGGTGAGCCTGCTCTTGCAAGGGCATTGAGCATCGGTATTCCTACCGTGCTCATTGACAGGAATATGCCGGGGGACGAGTTCGGACGAGTTCTTGTAGACAATGTCGATGCCGGGAAGATGGCCACCAGGTACTTGATCCATCAGGGATTCGGCAAGATTGAGATGTTTACCTACAAATCCGGAGTCACCAGTCTCACTGACAGGGAATCGGGCTATACGATTGCTATGGAGGAAGCGGGCCTCAAGGATGACGTCAGAATCCATAAGATTGAATATGAGGCCGAGGCTGCCAAGAAAGATGTGATTGAAGTGTTCCGTGATGCTGTGAAGCGTGGAACCGAAGCCTTCATCCTGCCAACAAAGAGGATTGCGATGTACGGCTTCAATGCGCTTAATGTCTTGGGCCTCAGTATGCCGAAGGATTTCTCGTTTGTCTGCTTTGACGAGAGCGATGTCTATGAGCTGAACAAGCCGGTTGTCCCTCACATAATCCAGCCTCTTTCCGAGATCGCGTCCAAGTCATTCGATCTGTTGCAGAAGATGATAGACAACACGGTGACCGAAGATGAGAAGACCTCCCTGCTCAATGTCAAACTTGTGCTGGGAGGCCGATTCGGTGGAGAATCTACACAGGCGTCTTTCTAGATCACCGTATTGTAGATTTTTTCAGCTTGAGCCTTGCGGTAGGCGTCCAGCTTTTCGGAGACTGTCGAGTCTAGAAGGGCGAGGATTTCTGCCGCAAGGATTGCTGCATTCTTTGCTCCGCCAATAGCCACTGTTGCGACCGGAATTCCTGTTGGCATCTGCACCATTGACAGAAGAGAATCCAGTCCGCCGAGGGCCTTGGTCTGCATCGGCACGGCGATCACAGGCAAAGTCGTCAGCCCTGCCGCGACTCCCGCGAGGTGAGCGGCGCCACCGGCTCCGGCTATTACCACTCCGAACCCACGTCCTTTGAGAGCTTTGGTATATTCAAACATCAATTCGGGGGTTCTGTGGGCGCTGATCACCCTCTTTTCAAATTCAATCCCGAAGTCGGAGAGAATCTGTTCGGCTCCCGACATGACATCATAGTCACTCGTTGAGCCCATGATAATTGCTACTTTCAGCATAAATTATTGAATATTAATAAGTTTTTTTTACGCCTCGGTCCAGTGAATCTTGATTCCATCCTTTTCCATCCCCCTGAACCAGGTCATCTGGCGTTTGGCGAACTGATGGATGGCGTTGGCCAAGAGGGTGTGCATCTCCTCGTAAGTCAGGATGCCGAGGACGTACTGGGTGACGAATTTGTACTCAAGCCCGTAATAGACAAGATCTTCCGGCCTGATCCCGCTGTCAAGGAGTCCTTTGACCTCCTCGATCATCCCACCGGCCAGCCTCTCGTCAAGCCTCCGGTCAATCCTCGCGACACGTTCCTCTCTGCTGACGAGAGTCCCTATGTAGTACGGATTCTTCGGCATGAAGCCGGTCCGTTTAACGGGATGCTCCCGCTCGTACATCGCAACCTCCAAGGCTCTTATTATCCTCCTTTTAGACTGAAGGACACCTTCGTCCGGAAGCGGCCCGTAACCGCTTAGCTTCGCGATAAGGATCTCAGTCTCGTACTTTTCGAGTTCTTCTCTCAGCTCTTCGTTCGGTGGCACTTGAGGTAAGGTGTAGCCGCAAGTCGCTGCCTGGATGTAGAGCCCTGTGCCACCGCACAGAATCGGAGTCTTGCCTCTGTTGCGGATGTCTTTGTAGGCATATTCAAAAGCCTGCTGCCATTGGTAGAGGTCGAAGCGTGTGCCGGCGGGCACAATGTCTATAAGATGGTATGGAACATCGCCATA
>CAKUSF010000111.1 GCA_934678915.1 uncultured Bacteroidales bacterium | reverse complement strand
ATCTCGATGATGCCGAAATATTCAGCGATCTGCGGAATTTCGCAGGAAGAACTTCAATCACAAATGAATATTCCCGTACAGGAGATGGCGGATGAGTTGGAAATCACTTTTGACGAGGCTCTGGAGAAGCTGAAGAACAACTACGATGGCTACCATTTCTGCGCCAAATCCGAGGACATCTACAACCCGTTCAGCCTGCTCAATTCCTTGTCTGACAAAATGTTCGGCAGTTATTGGTTCGACACGGCCACTCCAACGTTCCTGATCGAGCGCATGAGGGAGAATCCTATCCCAGAGAACCTTCTGGACCGGATGAACGAAATCGCGAGAAGCGACTTCGATGTCTCGCCGGAGTTTTCCGACAGCATCCTGCCGCTTCTCTATCAGACAGGCTACCTGACGATCAAAGGGTACAATGCAGAAGACGAATCCTACACTTTGGGCTACCCGAATCGGGAGGTCAGGGAAGGCTTCCTCAAAGGCCTTCTGAACAGTTACAGAGGCTCGGAAGGGATGAGCGCCTCCTTCGTGCTCCAGTTCAACAGAGCCTTGAAAAACAACGACATCGATGGGGCTTTGGAGAGGATGCAATCTTTCCTTGCGGGAATTCCGTACGATCTGGAGAACAAGTCCGAGAAGCATTTCCAGACAATCATATATCTGATCTTCTCCCTGCTTGGCTACTACACCCAGGCCGAGGTCAAGTCCGCCATCGGCCGGGCGGATGCCGTGTGCCGAACCAAGGACAGGATCTATGTCTTTGAGTTCAAGGTAGATGGCTCCGCCGAGGAGGCTCTCAGGCAGATCGATGAGAAAGGTTATCTGATTCCGTACAGGTTTGAAGGGTCAAAGATCCATGGAGTCACTTCTGTCGCCAAACCGGTCGCTTCGACAGGCTCAGCGACCGAAACAAATCCAGCAATCGGCAAACAACTCGTCAAGGTCGGCATCAACATCTCCACCCAAACCCGCACCATCGACTCCTGGGAAGCCGCTATGGAATAATTGAACAACATTCGACCGCTCTTCTGCGGATTCATGGAAAGGTCGCATCGAAGGTTACTATTACGGCATAATAGCAATTATGCCTTATTGGAAGAATGCTCGTTGAAAGAATTTTTCTCGTTTCAATAATGCAGGAATATACTGCTGAAGCGCCACTTTCGTTTTCTCTGCAAACTTCTGAATTTCCGAATAATCCACGTTATCTTTACGCCAGAAATGATCTTTATACTTATTAAGGAAGTTCTCCAATTGCTTATATTCAGATGTATTGCTCTGTTCTCTGAACAAGCGTTGAGTGTGATACAGTAAATATACAAACAAGGTAGGATTATTAAAAGGCCCATCTGATGTCGGGCTTACAACCTGCCCTTTATACCCCGGCTCTGAAGTAAGCCTAACTCTATCCCACCTTGTGGTCTCAGTATCACCACAATGGTCATCCAAAATATGCAGATCATAGACGAGCTCCGCAAACGCCTCAAACTTAATCCTTTCCCGATCATTAAATTTACCTATATGCTGTACCGTATTAATCAATATTAATTTTCTTTTTTCCCAATTGGCCTTATCACCTTCACTCACATAGTCATAATTCCATCCTTTATGCGTAAATTTCTGATGTCGACCATTTCCTCTAAAATCAATCTCGCTCACATCTTTAGGCAAGTCTTTGACACCATGATTCCTTAAATCATCCAGATAAGGCTTACCTTTACCATAAATATGATCGTTAAATAAATCAAGAGTCAAATAAGCCGCCTCACATAGCATTATAAAATTTTTATTTCCTTTCTCAGAAAGAATAGGGTTAGGACCACCAAAAAGTATTTCTTTTAAGTGCTTGTTGTGATCTTCTTCTTCATATGCGCCAGCAATTGATGTTGCCAACATGAATAGCGCACAAAGAAACAGCAATCGCTTACTTAATATATTTGTCCTCAATGTTAAAACCATAGTCTTTAGCCTTTCTGTACCAGAAGATTGAAATATCACTATTCTTCTTGACGCCACGCCCCTCTCTATAGCATTCACCCAAAAGTTTACAAGCCTTGGCGACACTTTGCTTATCATTCGGCTTCGGTTCGGAAATCGATGCCGCCTTCAGTAGCCATCTCACAGCCTCGGCATCATTAATTTTAGTACCATACCCCTCCAAATAGGATTCCGCGACCAAAACCATGCTCGGGCAATCCCCTAATACTGCCATTTTGTAGGTTTGATCAGAATCATTTATCTTCGTTGAATACTCTGTATATTTCTTATACAGCATCTCACCGTTCGAGTTGAAAATAGCCTCTTTACCCTGTTTGCTGTCATAGATTGAATAAATCCCAACAATGTAGTAATCGTCTCCGTAAAGGACCAGCGATGGAGAATAAAGGACACCGACCTTACGTTTGTAATACGAACTTTCAACCGCCTTATAACGGTCCTGTACAAAATTAAGATCAGGGGCAAGTTTTTCAGACAGTTGTTTTGTTATTTCCGAACCTATCTCTGCCTTTGTCCGGTTATTCTTCTTTCCCTCTTTTTCCTGCTCTTTTCGAATCTCTTCATCCAACTTGTTCACATCATCAACTTGATACTTGTACTTATACATCGTCTCACCAAACTCTTCTATCTTTTCCGCATTGTGAGCAATAATATCAGAGCCGATTCGGAAATAGGCTTTTTGAGCCGCATCGTAATACTTCTTCTTAAAAGGACGTAATTTATACTTCACCACAACATCACTTTTCCTTTGTTTTGAGTCAAAATGAAAAGCCATGACAGTTTCTTTGTCTATGTCATCAAGGTCATAGTCAATAATGCATATCTTCTCCTTAGCCGATTTCGGATTATCAATCAGGACAGGGACATATAATTTGTCTCCTATGGAAACAGAGAGGTTGCTATCTCCCAATACGCTTTTAGGTATGATGAATGACAGATGCTCCTCATCGATAAAGTTCTCCTCCTTGGGATACACATAATTAATGATTCTCTTTATGGCACTTCCATAGATTCCACCACCTTTCATAAACTGCCAATATTGTTTGAGCCATCCCTCTTTCTCTTTTTCAGAGAACTCCGAGAAATTGATGTTTTCATTTCCAAACGCTATCTTGCCATAATTGTAAGAATGTTGATAATATTGGCTCTTATCTTGACCGGAAGCAGAAAGGATCAGTTGCCTTAAACTGATTGCTTCTTCAATATATTCCGGATACAATGTCTTCGAGTCGATCAGATAATTAAGACACTTAAGAGACTCATTCGATTCCCCTATCAAATAATAAATCTTGGCAAGGTAGGCGTTTTTCTCACCAGCCTCGGAATCCAAATAATTATTCTTCAACAACGAGATACATTTAAGTATCTCAGCCTTATTCGCAATGGCCTTGCTTTTTGCCTTTGACGCATCCTCACCAAGAATAATCTGAATTTTATTTTTAAGCAAGTTTATGTAGTTCTTATCCTTGGCGACAATATCCGTCCCCTTTAAAAGTTCGAATTTCCTATAGCACTCAAGAGCGCTCTTGTTATCGCCTTTGATCTGGAAAGCATTGCCCAGTTCATACCACAGCGGAGGGAAAGACTCGAAATTCTTCTTTAATTCCGGCTCGCTCAATGCGTTAAGTCTCTCCGAATTAGTCTCAAGCTTAAGAGCCTTGACAAACATGTTCATACTATCCTCATTCAAGCGGCCTTTTGAACTGTTTCCACCGAGCAATTTCGCGGATGTTGTAAAAAGTGTGCTTTGCAATGAATATATTGTCCTCATTATATCTTGGTTCAAATAAAACATATCCCTGTCCAACTGAGTCTTCAATTGGTTTTTAGTGTTTGCGACAGCAAACGCATTGGCCACGGACGTGTATACCAAAGATGCGACCAACTGCTGCGGACTTTGTCCTGGAACGAATACTGATCCGAAATTAGAAAATGCATTAAGATATGCCGTTTTCTGCGCCTTGATATTCATCTGTTTGATGAAATCCTTTTCATTCTGCTTAAGTTTCAATGATGAGCAATTATCCAGAAAACGGTCATACGCAAAATTCAGATCCGAATCATTTATGTTTTCTATTTTCAGTTTATTGATGACCGAGTAGTATTCTTCCTCTGCAATAGCCTTACTATCAGACGCTTTGATTTTAGCGATAGAATACTGTAAATAATTCAGGTTAGACACGAGATTCTTCTGCTGCTGCGGTGTAAGCCTGTCTGTAGCCGGAGCATTAAAAGGCAGAACTACAGTTGCAAGAAAGAGTATTGCTCTCGACAATCTACAAAACATAGTTGAAAACATCCAATTTCAGTCAAGTTCGGTACTGCCCATCCCGAGTGTTAACAAAAAAAGACGTGGGAGTCTTACTCTTGCTTATCCCAAGCGCGGGCCTTGGCGAGCCTACCAGAAGGATAAGCAACGCAACCAGCCCACGTCGTGGATGATATACAGTAAGAAACCTACGCCTAAAGCGAGGCGACTGAATTGTCATCACAAGTGGACGTTCCCGTTGCCGTTTCCTCTTCTGGTAAAGTTCAAACCGCCAAGTTCACGCTCAGAAGAAAAACGTCAAGTAACGTCTTTTATATTTTACCCCACCCAACCCTGCCACAATCCTCTAAAAGTTAAACCCCATCGAAGATTGTGTCCGAACTGGTTGAGTCTTGCAAAGATAATCGATTATATTGCATAAAACATCAATTTTCATAAAAAACATATTCTAACCCCCTAATGTTTTTTATCACTTGATTGAACTTGAGGAAAATGATTGTACATTGGCATCGGTTTCTGTGTGGCCGCTTGCCGGTTTAGGAACGTCTCCTCGGCAAAATGGGCACAAAATGAGAACCAACAATTTGTTTAACCAACTAAAACTATTATCTTTATGGCTGTTAATGGGTATGATGACCTGAGTCCTACGGCTGGAGCCGTGCACTCTTGAAAGACGAAAGGACAGGATTCGGTGACGAAGTGGATGTGGAGGGTGATTCACTGCCACGGTACATCAATCCGCTGAACGATTGGGGATTCAAGAGGCTTTTCGGGACAGAGGTGAACAAGGAGTTCCTTGTCGCGTTCCTGACGGAGATATTCCCGGACAAGCGGATCAAGGACATCTCCTACCTGCCGACCGAGCAACTTGGACTGGCATCCGGGGACAGGAACGCAAGGTTCGATGTGATGTGCAAGGGCGAAAGCGGGGAGAAGTTCATTGTCGAGGTGCAGCTGGCTTATCAGAAGCATTTCAGGGAAAGGGCTTTGTACTATTCCGGAATGGTTCTGCACTCGCAGGGTATGAAAGGCAAGAAGTGGGACTACAACATCAAAGGAGTGTATTTCGTCGGGTTGCAGAATTTCTCTTTCGGCCCGGAAAAAGGCGGAGGGTTGATCCGGAGATATTCAGTGCGAGAGGACAAGAGCGGTGAACTGATGACGGACAAGCTGCGGTTCGTGTTCATCGAGATCGGAAGGTTCGACAAGACACCGGAAGAACTCAAGACGAATCTGGACAAGTGGTTCTACGTGCTGAAAAACCTGCACAGTCTGCTGGAACGCCCGGCGGCATTGGTTGACAGGATATTCCGAAGGTTCTTCGAGGCTGCGGAAGTCACATCCCTTACAAATGATGAGAAAAAGCAATATGTCAGCAATATGATCAACGAGCGGGACACTTACAATCAGATAGCCTACGCCAGAGAGTTCGGACGAGAGGAAGGAATCAAACAAGGGGTGGAACAAGGCAAGGTTGCCGAACGAGAGGCAATAGCATTGCGTATGATAGGTGCAAACACACCTATTGAGTTCATCATCAAATGTACCGGCCTTGACAAGGCTGCCGTGGAAGCGCTTGTACATAAGAAGTAGCAGGAGTAGTGGATATGACAAGCAAGGATTACAGGGATTTCGCGGTGGAGCAGATGGGACTGCTTGAGGGGATATTCACGAAGCCGATGATGGGAGAGTTTCTGCTTTACTGGCAGGGGAAATATTTCGGAGGAATCTACGACAACCGGGTTCTGGTCAAGAAGACCAAGACCAACGAGAGGTTCGGGATGCCGGAGGCGATTCCTTACGAGGGGGCCAAGGCGATGTATCAGGTCAATATTGACAACCGGGAGGAGGTAGCGGAGGTCATCAAGGCCACCTGCGAGGGGTTGAAATAGCGATGTTTTCCAAAACCACGGTCTGCGGAGAACGCTTCGAGTGGCTGGATAAAAATAAATGAATATTCAGGAATATGCTAAAGATCGGAACAAAAGCGCCAGATTTCGTCGGCGTGGACGAAAACGGGAACGAAATCAGTCTCAATGACTTCAAGGGAAAGAAACTTGTGCTTTACTTTTACCCTAAGGACAGCACGCCGGGATGCACGGCGGAGGCTTGTGACCTGCGGGACAACTACCACAGGTACATCGCGCTTGGGTATCAGGTGCTTGGAGTCAGCAAGGACTCTCAGGCCTCGCATCAGAAATTCATAGAGAAATACTCACTGCCGTTCCATCTGGTCAGCGATCCGGAGTGCGTCATCCTGAAGGCCTACGAGGCCTGGGGACTCAAGAAGCTTTACGGGAAGGAATCCTATGGAACATTGAGGACAACCTACGTGATCGACGAGGACGGAATCATCATCGATGCCATCGGGAAGGTCAACACGAAGGATCACACTTCGCAGATCCTATGACCAAATGAATAAGTAACGGTAACGTTTTCGGCCATATTCGCTGCTGTCGGGTAGTAAATATACTCTGACAGAAGCAAATATGGCTTAAAACGATACTGTTCGAATCGCTTCGACAAGCTCAGTGACCGGGGGATATTCACCAGCGAGGGCGGAAGTCTGATTTCTGATTTTTGGTAACGTGCAAAAATCAGAAATCAGACTTCCGTCATTCGCCTTCTCAATTGATTCTTAAATTGGAATTGCTTTCGTCTATCAATTAATTCTAAAGCGATTTCAGACAATAAGACTACTTTGCCAAACAATCAGAACGTGGCGATGAACTCATCGATGGTGGAGCCTTCGGGAAGGGCGGAGGCGACACGGGCCTTGAGGCGCTGCTTGCCTTTCGTGACAGAGGTCGGGGATATTCCCATCATGGCGGCCATCTGCTTGCCGGTGAAGCCGAAACGCAGGAGGGCAGCGATGCGAAGCTCTGCACCGGTCAGGCCAGGGAACGAAGCCTTCAGCCTCTCCGTGAAACGGTTGCAGACATCGTCCAGAATCTTCTCAAG
>CAKUSF010000110.1 GCA_934678915.1 uncultured Bacteroidales bacterium | reverse complement strand
CTCCACTGTGGGCATCACATAATCTTCTACACGATCCGTCCGCAAGGCAACATCCTGATTGTCCGCATCCTGCACGAAAGAATGGATTTCAAGCGGCATTTCTAAAATATCAAGGGATCAGTTTTTTCGGATCAGGGGAAAACCGGTACCAGAAGGCCACAGGGGCCTACGCGCTTCGCGCGCCCTATCCGGGTGAATGGCCCCTGTGGCCACCTGGCACCGCACCCCCACGAGCGGAGAAGTACTTTCATTCAGTATGATTTTGTCCGGTAAATTCCCACTCTCACCGGACAAGACTCATTTCGCTGCCGGTTTGTCCGGCTATGCAAGCGTTTCCCCGGACAAACGACAACCAGACCGCAGAGCCAAACCTTCGGTCGCTGAGCTTGTCGAAGCGACGTGAATATATAAACCGCGATGCTCGCCCCTATTTCACCCTCATGAAATAAGCGGTGGACTTGTCGTAATAGCAGTTTATGTCTCCTGTGAAAGTGCCGTCGATGTCGTCTTCGGACATCTTGTCGCACGGAATGACCTTGCCATTGGCCTTATAGCAGAAACCAATACTGATCCCATCGTCTTCATATTCGTAGATTTTCACGCCTTTGTAAGTGTCCACGGCTTTCCCGACGGTACTGCCCCCGAAAAGTGCGCTGTTTCTGGTATAGTCAAGAGTCAGAACCAGATCTGTAGATGTCAGGTTCTCCACCGTCATCACGTACTTGAAGACCATAAGTGTCAATGTCAGAGTTTTATCTTTTGAAGAGTAGTAATATGGAACCGAAACCGGAAGTCCAGAATCTTCGCCATCCATCTCCGCTATCGTCTCCATATAGCCATCCTCCCCGAAAGCCATCTTCGGATAGTTCACACCGGACAAATCCTCAGAACCGATCTTCTCCCCGTTAAATACATACTCTATCTTGCAGTTTTGCCAAGTCCCGATGATGTTACTGGAACTTTCCGGATTCTCCTTGCCGCAGGAAGAGAGGGCGATGGCCGTGAAGGCAGCCACCGCTAAAATCAATATTCGTCTCATCATATTCATTCCGATTGGTTAGAACGTCAGTCCGACGGAGACGTTGAGAATGTTGAGGCTGGTGTTGTCATCGAAGTTGGTGAGGGACGGATGGTAGGATATTCCGAGGAAATATTTGCCATAAAGTGCCTTGGCTCCGAATTGGGCGCAGAGTTGGAAGCGGTTGCTGGCATCGACACCCTCAGACTTCTTGAACCAGTTGTAAGTATATTTATCGTACTTGTTCTGGCCGATGATATGTGCGGTCAGGTTGAGACCGGCGAACGGAATCAACTGGATTTGGCCAAGGTCAAGCCTGTACATCAGGTTGACCGGCACCACCGCTGAGACGAGGGTGGAATTATTGTCACCGAACGCCATCAGCAGGTCAGCGCCATATTCGTAGAGGAAAGGCAGTTCACCCGGCAGCGCCCGCGCCTGTGACACGCCGACCGAGAGTCCGTTTAGATTCTCTGTAAGGGAAATTCCTCCCGAACTCGCCTTGATAGCGACATTAGAATATGACACCTTGAAAAAGTTTTCCTGCGCGGACACCGTCCCGCAGATGGTCATCGCTGCGATGACCGCTATGAGTTTGATGTATTTCATGATAATACGCTTTGTGCCAAGGTCTTCAACTCCCTGAATGTTTTTATTTTGGCATCAATTACTTTTTTATCTTCATCAATATCTGCAGCTACAATCATACACGGACTTGAAATAAATGCTTCGCAAATTTGAACGATTAACATAGCATAGTCGCTGATAACTTTGTCAACATAGCATTTAATCTCTGACGAAGCCTTTTGACTTAGTTCTTTAATTATGTTTAACTTTAATATTGTCACATCGAAAAAATCGCATATAGATTCAACACTTGATTGAGGGAAAGTCAAGTTTGCATCCTTTGAGCAATCGTAATCCGCTACCACAGACCGAAGTCTCCTTAATGAATATGCGATTTCGTTTGATTGTACAGAATATACAACGCTGAAAGAAGAGTCTTGTTGATTAAGTGATTCTATTAATGAAAGAACAAACGTTCTTTGATTATACCTTACCTGCTCTATAAGTGTTTTATATAACAGAAAGGCATTTAGCAGTCCAATGAATGGAGCTGTGATTCCTCCTATAGTGCTACCGATACTCCCCGTCTCGGAAAAGTTGAATCTTTCCCAAAAACATGGGAGTGTAAATAGGTATGGAGAAATCAGTGCAATTATCAATAGTAGCACACTGGTAATAGTTACGTTATTATTTGTACACATCATTATATGCTTAATCTCTTACATTATATTATTGGTGATTATGCACTTTAAGCCACGTCATATCTTACACGATTATGGCTTGTACGCCTAAAGTGCATAGTTTTGAAAAGAACTGAATTAATGCCTAATTAGATGGTTCATAAAATTGGCATAGGGGCTGTTCATGAATTTCCAGGATGCACTCATCTGTTGTAGGACAACTTCTATTGAGCAACACATCCTTAAGTAATATAGATCTCAAGGAAAGCAGATCTCTACCAAGGTCACACTTTACAACCTGAAAACCGCCTTGATTTATGGTTTTTCGATGTTTACAAATTTGACTCATACACTTTAATTCTCACTACTTACCTTCACTTATTCCTTTGATTAGCAAGCTTCTTACGGAATGCGTCAAGTTCGGGACTTTCACTTTCCTTTTTACTCTTTTCTAATTCTATAAGATAAGCTTTATCTTCAGGAAGAAATGTAGTTGATATTTCCACAGATTTTACATAAAGGAATGGGGATGATTTCATTAGATCTGATACTACATTCTTGATTTCATCCCATTTTACTGGTTTGGTAAAGGTCTTTACATCATTACCATCAATTTGAATTTTACACATAATGATTAATATTTTGTTGTTACTATTCAGCCGGAACAAGCAAATGATTACTTTCCCAACTGAGATTATTATTCACCTATTTATTCTTTCACACATCGCACTGAATAGCTATAACTTGAATTCAAGCGTATGATACGTGAACTTGTTTGTTTATTAAAATCGAAGCCATATGATAAAAAACCATCAGAAGAGACCTTCATTTCAGATGTATAATATATGCCCTTTACGTCTTTGTCTGATATCATATTAGGATAATCGGGATAGGAATAACCTGAGGCTGGGAAAAACACTGTTGGAGTTTCCTTAAAATGGAAATTTTCATTACCATAAAACCAACGTCCATATATTCCATGATCACTTATGAATTCAGAAGAAATTCCTGTTAAAATAGTATATTCATCTGGGCTAGGTAAGCGCCATCCTTCTGGACAGGCACTGGATGCATCATTTCTAGCATAGTACATACCATATAAATCTGATTCCGTTGATCCACAATTAACTGGAGCCCAGATTGCATTCTCTATAATTATACCATGGCCGAAGTTTATGCCGTTCTTGTCGATATAATCCACACCAACTGGAGTGAGTTGAATGTAATCCGAGGCAATCTCATTGGTGCCGTCAGATATTTTAAGGCGTACGCTTACAGGATTATTACGATGTACAAAGGCATAGTTGTCAAGGTTTGTTCCTGAGACTGTGACGGTGAGGATGCCGTCTGAGGCGGTAGCACCTTCTACTAGAAGGGTTACGAAATCACCGGCCGCAGCGCGGGTCTTGGTATAGACTGCCTTCACGGAGAGGGCGGTGTTCCAGTTGGCGGCAAGGTCCTCAGCGAGGCTGGCGGGCTGGATCTCGAAGCGCAGGGTGAAGGAGCCGGGGACGATGGTCGAGCCGGACATCGAGCACGGGACGTTCTCGGCACCGTCAGCGTAGGTCGGGATGTGGGAGATGGAGACCATGCGGCCGATTATGTTGGAGAGTTTGTCTTTCAGGGCATTAATCTCGTCCTGGAGGGCGCTAATCTGGGACTTGATTGCGGACAGGGAGTCCTCAAGGGTCTTCATGCGAGTGTCGAGGGCGTCGATGCGGCTGTTGATCTCGGAGACCTTGGTGTTGATGGTGGAGTTCAAGTCGCTGATCTTTGCGTCTATCTTGCCGGTGATCGTGCCGTCATATTCATTGATGGCAGAGGTGATGGCTTCCTTGTAGGCCTTAGTGATGTCCTCAGTTGCCTTGGTCAGGGCGGAACGGAGGGTCTCGATGGCAGAGGCGTTGTCGGAGGCGATCTTCTTTACGGTCTCCAACTCCTTGGTCAGGTTGTCGATCAGGGTGCGGTTCTCGCTCTCGGAGGTGCCTGGCTTGAGGTTATTGATAAGACTTTCGAGATATTCCTTCTGGGCCTTCAGTTGCGCCTCAAGGTCGGATTTCTGGGCATCTAGTTTGGCCTGGGTCTCGGTGATGGTCCAGTAGGAGTCGAACTTGGAGTTCACCCACGTCTTGAGGGATTCCTCTAGTTTGCCTAACTCCACTTTCATCTCGGCCCTATAGGCCTCGGTAACCTCGGACTTCGCCGCAGAGATCGCGCTGGTATATTCATTGGTGATGGAGGTAACGGCGTCTTCGATCTGTTTCTTGACCGGGGCGATGGCGGTCTCGATGTCGGACTTCCACTGCGTCCTGAGTTTGTTTTCCATCTCGGTGAGGGACTTCGTGAGGTTGGTGATGGTCTCCTTTATCGAGGTCACGTCGGAGACGACTTTTGAATATTCCTCAAGGGTCAAGAAAGTGGCGGTGGCCCAGTCCTTTGTGGAGGAGATCTGCTCGGTGACGAAGGTCTTCAGTTCGGTGACCTTGGACTCAATCTCCTTGCTTTTGCTTTCCAGAGTGGTGACAGTCTCATTGAGCAGGGTAAGTTTCTCGGTCATCTCGGTCCGCAGCGAGGTAAGCTGGGAGATGACATCGGCCTTGGCGTCTTCAATTGACTTGACCAGTTCCTCCTTCATCGCGCTATCGCTTGCCTTCGCGTCCTCAATAGCCTTGTCAAGTGCAGCCTTCACATCGTCAATCTTCTTGTCAGCGGCTGCGATGGACTCTTTCAGCTCATCCGATGGGGCTTGAATATTCTTGATATATTCCTTTAGCTCCTCATTGGTCTTCTGGAGGTTCTCAATCGTAGTGTTGATGGCAGCAATCTGCTCGTTGATAGTGGTGATTTTGTCGCCAAGGTTTGTTATTGACGTGTCGTAGCCAGACATCTTCACTTTAAGCGCTGCAACCTCGTCCTCAAGGGTCTTGACCCTTTTCGTGAGAGCCTCCATCGCATCGTTGATGGCATTGACCTCATCGGTGACGCGGTTGTTAACCTCAAGAACCCTTTCTGCAATCTCACCAGTCAGTTTGCCGTCAAGGTCCTCAATAGCGACCTTGATAGCAGCTTTGTAGGCGTTGGTGATCTCGGACTTGGTGTCGAGGAGGCCTTTCTCAAGGGCGGTGATGCGCTTCGTGTTCTCGGCTATGGCAGTAGCATTGTCCGTGATGGCGGACGCATTCTCAGCAATCAACTTGGCCTGCTCAGCGATGGCCCTAGCGTTCTCAGCAATTTTTTCAGTGTTCTTCGCGATCGACTCTGCAGAAGATTGTGCTCTAAGTTCTGCTATCGCCTTAGCATTCTCCTCTATAGCTTTACGGTTGGCCTCAATCTGCGCTTTGTTGTTGTCGATTTGAACCTTGTTCTCCGCTATCTTCCCCTCAAGCACGGTCTGGAGATTGGAGATTTTCTCTGAATATTCTGTCTTGACGGTCTCTATCTCCTTGACGATGGTCTCCTTTTCCACTGTAGAAGTAGTGATCCTTATCTCCAATTCGCTGATTTTAGTGTTCAGTTCGGTCTGAAGAACGCTGATCTGGTTTTTCAGTTCCTCAACAATCTTAGAGTCATCTGTGATCTGGGTGGTGTTCTTGACAATGGTCTGCGAGATCTCCGAGATCTTGTTCGTGTTCTCGATCACGGTCTGGGAATATTTCTTCACTTCCTCGTTGACGGTGGTAAGTTCGTTGCTGAGGTTGGTGATTAGGGTGGTGTTATTAGTAATCTTTGTCGTGAGGTCGGTGGATAGAGCACTGATTAGCCCTTCGAGATAGGATTTCTGAGAAGAGAGCTTTCCCTCCAGTTCGGCTTTCAAAGCATCAAGTTTGGCATCAGTCTGGGAGATTGTGTAATAACCGGTGAGAGCGCTGTTGACCCACTCCTTAAGGGACTTCTCCAGACCCTCGATTGAGGCCTTGATCTCCGCTTTGTAGGCGGTCTCGATCTCGGCTCTGACTGTCGTGACGGTGGTGTTGATGGTCTCCGTGACGGACTTGACGACCTCCGCTGCGATCTGGTCACGGATAGGCTCAAGGGCTTTCTCTATCTCCTGATTCACCCTTTCCTTAAGGTCCTTCTCCAAAGTCTCCACTGAGGAATTGAGGCTCTCGATGCTCTTCTGGATGGCGGTGACGCTCCCGATAACTGAGTTGTACTGGTCGATGGTGGCGAATGTCGCCAATACCCAGTCCCGTGTGCCGGAATCTTTCCCGTCAACATAGTCTTTCAAGTCATTGATCTTGCCTTCCAGTTCAGCGTCCTTCGCCTTTAGCGTCAAGATGGTCTGATCAATCTTGTCCAGTCTGCCTTCGAGGCTTGATTTGACGGACTCTAGTTTAGATAGAATTTCCGAACCGGAGGTGCCAATTTCCTCCCTAATGGTCTTGATCTTCCCGTCAATCTCATCGATAGATTTTTTCAATTCGGAAGATGTCTTCTGAAGAGCCTCGATGCAACCTTTCAGTTCCTTGTCTGTCTGCTCAAGTTTCGGAATTGATGCGTTGATTTGAGTAATTTGCTGGTTGATGGTCTTGATCTCGACGTTCTCAATCTGGTCCAGCCGGCCTTTGATGTTTCGGATGTCCCTCTTCAGGCCTTTGTGGCAGCCTGACAGAAGCAAGGTCAGAACAATCAATACGCCCAATGAAAATACTTTTTTCATGTCGTTCTGTTATTGGTTCAGTTCCCGTCCGGCTTCTATCAGGAAGTTTTTTCATGAATATAAAGAAAGTGTGGAGCCGATTTCGTCTATCTCAAAGAAGGTTCTGGCAAAACCTAAAGCTAAATAGACTGAAACAATCCCCACACCTGTATCGTTGGGTGTAGAGTACACGCAAGCTGATACAGATGACGGTGCTGTCGTTCATCCTTAGCTTTATAGAAAACTGCCAGATTTTCTTTGAAGGATAGTGCGAAAACACTTTCATCAATATGTAATGTTTTGGGCATCTGCACCAAAACGTTGCAAAGGTAAGAATATTTTCGGATTTGACAGCACCTTTTGCGGAGATTGTCTCGG
>CAKUSF010000109.1 GCA_934678915.1 uncultured Bacteroidales bacterium | reverse complement strand
GGATCCTTACGGGCATCAATCCCAAGAGTCCTTGCAAGGGCGACAAAGAATATATTCCTAGAGCGAACGTCAGCCATTCTTGCCTGATAAACACCAATCGGAGACATCGGGATACTCCAAGCCTTAGGATCACGGAGTACAGTGATGCTGTCCTGAACCCATTTAATAAGATTAGTCGGGGTTGAAAGTTCCTCTTTGGACAATTCCGTTCCGAAACGCCCTATGAAGAAGGACTTGTACGGACTAAGAAACTCATTTTCCACCCTTGGACATAGAATAGCATCCGTGGCGTTGTAGCTGTCATCCAGGATGGCCCTAGTCACATCAATCATATCCTTATTGCTCAACGATTTGAGCAAATCAAGAGCTCTTGCGTCCGGATGATCCTCCAAGAACTTGGAGATCACCTCGTGATTGCCTGCAGAAAGGGCAAGAAGCCTTCCTTTCTCGGAACTGTCCGTTGCAACGAAAGTGGCCATGTAGGCTTTTCTGATGCTATCCTCTTGAGCGAAACGCCTGTCGTTCTCCGCCCTCTGCTCTGGAGTAACTTCCGGAATATTAGCTGTTTCCGGTGGAGGAACAATCATCATGGACTGTGGATCAACGGAGTGCTGGTCGGATATCGTGATCTTGACCTCCGTGTCCTTGCCGAAAGAAACTTTCGAATAGCCATACTTGCCGTTCTTCGATGCCCACGCCATCATGTCTCCCTTTCCGGCAGTAAGAAACGTACGTCCTTGCGCATCGGTGTATTTAGACAAAGCAGGATAGAACTCAGCGTAGTTGTAAATCTTGAAATCCACCAAGGCACTATCAACAGGTGCACCGTTCTCATCCACAACCGTGAAATCCACACGAGCAGTCTTGGCGTAATTGTCAATCAAATTGATTTCTGTGAAATTGGGCCCGATCATCACTTTCTCCTCAGGACCATCATAGTTACCGAAGACCCTTGTGTGCATCAGCAAACCGCGACTTGCCGGAGAATTGAACCAACCCAAATTAAGGACAGGTTCTGGCTCACATGCACCGAGGAAGTACCACTCTCCGTCAGCCCAGGCCTCTACCCAGGCATGGTTGTCATCCGTGTGCGCCCAGCGAGGTGTATAAACCTGACGTGCCGGGATTCCGACCGCCCTGAGAGCCGCCACCGCGAACGTGGACTCCTCTCCACAGCGTCCCAGTGAACTTCTCATTGAGGAAAGCGGAGACAACGTTCGTGCATCAGATGGCTTATAGGTCAACTTCTCGTGGCACCAATGATTAACTTCCAGAATAGCGTCCTTCATGTTCATTCCTTCCACACGAGGCTTCAGTTCACGGTAGAAAGCAACTCTGGATGTGTCCAGGTTCTCATTGTTGGCCCTAATTGGCAGCACAAAATGTCTAAATATTCTTTCTGGTACATTCCACCCCATCTCATTACGGGCGGCAAATGACGAACGAATGTTCTGAAGATAATAGTCTGTGCTGTAATCCGTAACATCAGCCAACGGCATGTAGGCATAGAGAAACTCCAATGCCTCAATCTCTTCTGTTGTCAGAAATGAATCGCTGACAAAGCCATTGGTCTTCGTCAAACATTTCTTTCCTCTGTCAACAGAAAAAAAGGCTTTCAGTCTCTCCGATTCAAACCTCTTGTTCAAATCTGACTCAACCTGAGCACGATAGGCAGAGTCAGTCATAAAATGGTGAACATCACAAGATGATAGCAGCAACAGTACTGCCATTAATGAGAAAAGAGTCTTTTTCATAAATATACAATAAATAGTCCTCCTCCCGGCAATGATACCGGAAAGGAGGACTGACTATTCTTGAATATTGACCATAAAGGTCTGGGGTATTACTCCTCTTCCTTTTCCTGAGCAGCATACTCAGCAAGAAGCTTGGTCTGAACATCCGCAGGAACAGGCTGATAATCAGCGAAGGTCATGGTAAATGTCGCAGCTCCTGAAGTCAGAGAACTCAAGGTTGTAGAGTAACGGTAAAGCTCAGCGAGCGGAACACGTGCCTTGAGAACCGAGAATCCCTTGTCTGAACTCATACCTTCGATGAGGGCTCTCTTGTTCTGAAGGTCAGACATGCAAGCTCCCATGTAATCGGCAGGGGTCAAGATTTCCACGTTGTAGATTGGTTCCATGATCTTCGGTCCAGCGTTGCGGAAAGCCTCCTTGAAAGCATTACGCGCAGCGAGGATGAATGAGATTTCATTGGAATCAACCGGGTGCATCTTACCGTCATAAACAAAGACTCTGATGTCGCGGGCGTATGATCCAGTAAGAGGTCCCTCTGTCATCTTGTCGTTGAGACCCTTGAGGATGGCCGGCATGAAACGCGCATCTATTGCACCACCGACAACGCAGTTGTAAAATTCAAGTCTTCCACCCCATTCGAGGTCAAACTCCTCTTTAGCCTTAACATTGAGAACAACTTCCTTTCCGTCAATTTTGAACTTGTTCGTGAACGGAACGCCTTCAACGATAGGGCAGATGAGGATGGAAACCTCACCAAACTGTCCGGCACCACCACTCTGCTTCTTGTGACGATAAGTGGCAGTGGCTATCTTTGTGATGGTCTCGCGATAAGGAATCTTCGGAGCAAACAGAACAACCTTCACACCGAACTCGTTCTCCAGACGCCACTTGCAGACATTGATGTGCTGCTCGCCCTGTCCACTGAGGATGGTCTGCTTAAGCTCTTTAGAATATTCAACGATGATTGTAGGATCCTGAGCGGAAATCTTTGAAAGGGCTTCCCCAAGCTTGGTCTCATCGTTCTGAGACTCAGCCTTGATTGCGCAGCGATACTTGGAAGCAGGGAACACGATGTGCTCGTAAGCAATGCCAGAACCAATCTGAGAAAGGGTAACATTGGTCTTTCCGGCACGGAGTTTTACAGTACAGCCAATGTCTCCTGCCTGCAAACCAGTAACCTTCTCCTTCTTGGCACCAGCTACAGCATAGATTGCTGAAAGCCTTTCCTTGTCCCCAGTCTCTGGGTTCTCAAGATCCATACCTTCTGTCAGATGACCGGACATGACCTTGAAATAGGAAACTTCACCGAGATGCGGCTCAACATCTGTCTTGTAAATGAATATGGAAGTAGGTCCGGCAACGTTGCACTCAACCAAATTTCCATCTTTCGTGGCAGACTTTGTCTCGGTTGGAGAGATGGCAGTCTTGATTGTGAACTCCATGAGTCTCTTCACACCGATGTCCTTCTTGGCAGAGAGGCAGAAAATAGGGAGCACACCGCCTTGGCGGATTCCCTTGCCAAGACCTTCACGAATCTCGTCTTCGGTAAGCGAGCCGTTCTCGAAGAATCTCTCCATGAGAGTGTCGTCAAACTCAGCAGCTTTCTCGATGAGCTCCTGACGGAGAGTCTCAGCTTCGTCCATAAGGTTTGCCGGGATTTCAAGATCCTCACGGGTACCGTTGTCGTCCTTGAAATGATAATACTTCATCTTAAGCACGTCAATAAAGCCATCGAAAGAAGTACCAGGATTAACCGGGAATTGAACCACGATAGGCTTGTGTCCGAAAGTCTCCTTCATCTCGGAAAGGGTCTTTTCCCAGTCAGCTTTCTCTGAATCAAGCTGATTGACAGCCACAATGAGAGGCAATTTGTACTGCTCAGCGTAACGCGCGAAGATGTCTGTGCCCACCTCGACACCCTGTTGTGCATTGATGACAAGAATACCGTTCTCGCAGACCTTGAAGGCTGACACAGCGCCTCCGATGAAGTCATCGGAACCCGGAGCGTCGATCACATTGAATTTGGTGTTCATGAACTCAGCGTAAAGCGGAGTCGCGAAGATTGACCTCTGGTTCAGTTTCTCGATTTCCTCATTGTCGGAAACAGTGTTCTTGTCCTCGACCGTGCCTCTTCTGGCGATCACCTTGCCCTCAAAGAGCATGGCTTCAGACAATGTGGTCTTACCTGACTTGGCGCTACCAATCAGAACCACATTGCGGATGTCTTTAGTAGAATATTCTTTCATTACTATAAGTTATTAATTATGAAATCTTTGTTGGTAAAAAAGCATTATAGGTAGCACAGTGATAAAAATCGATTTATCCTTAGACCTGCCACACAAATTCACCGAAAGGCAAATCTAATAAAAAAAAGTCCCAATAACAACACTATTTACCAATCTTTATTGACGAATATTCTCGCAGCGGCAATAGTAATCCACCAAATCTTGCCCATGCCACCCCAGTTCCTCATAGAGAATTCTATCCAAACGGATCGGATCAGCCTCGATCAACGCACATACTTCCACATAATCCGAAACTTCTCGATAAAGCTTCTCTTCATCCATCGCTCGCTCGAAAGCAGCGTACTCTTTTTTCATACAATCCATAGACAACGTGTTTTCGCAAAGAACAGAACTTCCATCTGATAAAACAACAATCGGTGGTCAAACACAGGGGGTAAATACCGAAAAATTTCTGTTTTTTATCATTTCTATATGTTTTTTATAACCAATGGTTGTGTTTTACAACTTATGGTATCAAAACAAAGATTCTTCTATTGGGTAATTTTGTAGCTGGTATCATTATAGAACACCAACACGGAATCAATGGACGACGCTACGATAAAGAGCAACCTTGAGAAGAAAAGGAATGAACTCGGTCTTTCACAGACTGAGATGGCGCGTCGTTTGGAAATCTCTCTTAATGCCTACAGGAAGCTTGAGAAAGGAAAGACAAGGATTCTGAACGAACATGTGGAGAAATTCGCTGAGAAGACAGGGACCTCAGTCGCAGAGCTTGTGAACGGATTTGAACCGATCAGTTCTTTGTCGGTTGGGCTGAATGACATCAAAGAAAACTACGACAAAAAATTCAGGGTTCTGGAGGAGGGTTACATCAAGGAGATTTCCATGCTCAGAGAGGAAATCGAACGCCTTACAGAGAAAATCAAAGACAAGGACGAAATCATCAGCATAAACAGAAAACTTATCTGCCGTTACGAAGAGGAGCTTAAGCTAAAGTCCGGAGAATAGGGTAGGTTCCAGTTCCTTAGGATGGAACGAACGTCTGTGCCAAGGGGTCAGTCCGAATTTTCTGATAGCTTCGATGTGTTCTTTAGTTGGATAACCCATGTTTCTGTCCCAACTATATTCTGGGAACTCTTTAGCCAATTCACGCATCTTCTCGTCCCTCCATGTCTTTGCCAAAACCGATGCTGCCGCAATTGATGAATATGTTGCATCACCGTGAACCACAGTACGATAGGAATCAAAACCATATTCATCAAAAGGTCGAAAACGGTTGCCGTCTATCAGCAAGAAGTCAGGTTTTGGTGACAGCCTTCTTACTGCGCGTTGCATCCCCGTGACCGAAGCCCAAAGAATATTCAGTTCATCAATTTCCGCAGGACTCACCGCCTCCACAGCCCACGCGATGGCTTCCCGTTCTATTATAGGTCTCAACATTTCCCTTGATTTCTCGCTCATCTTCTTGGAATCATTCAGCAGCGGATGATGAAAATCCTGTGGCAGAATGACAGCCGCAGCATAAACTGGCCCAGCAAGCGGCCCTCTTCCGGCCTCATCGCAGCCAGCCTCAACGCGCCCTGCTTCCATAAAAGGCAGCAAACGTATTTCTTTCGACATATTCATTAATCAGATCTCACCGGCGAACAATAACTTGTATCTGACTCCATCGGTCGCTGAGCCTGTCGAAGCGCCGGTCACTTCGACAGGCTCAGCGACCGATGGTCAACCCCATTCCAACACCACCGGAAATTAACAAATATAATCAGAAATTTGAGTTTAGACGGGAAATGGCTAATTTTGTTGGATATTTCCGAAGGAAATGGCTAATTTAAAATAAGTGATACAATGAGGAAATTTTTTGTATCCATCGCAGCTGCCTTTATGGTCGGATTCAGCGCGATGGCAGACGAGGGAATGTGGATGCTTCCACTCCTCCAGAAACTCAATGCAGATGCAATGAAAGACCTTGGTTGCAGGCTAACTCCTGACCAGATCTACAGCGTGAACCATTCTTCGCTCAAGGATGCAATCGTCATTTTCGGTGGAGGTTGCACGGGAGAGATGATTTCGGATAAAGGACTGCTAGTAACCAACCACCACTGCGGCTACAGCAGCATCCAGCAGCTCTCAAGCGATGAGCACAACTACCTTGAGGACGGATTCTGGGCGATGAACAGCAAGGAAGAGATTCCGGCTCCGGGACTCACCGTCACATTCCTTGTGAACATGAGCGATGTCACGGAAGCGATCGAAGGCGCAGCATCAGACGAGGAAAGGAACGCAATAAAGGAGGCGTTGGTCAAGGCCGCTGAGGAGCAGAATCCTAACTGCGAGGCCGAGGTCACCTCTTTCTATAATAACAACGTGCACTACGTCATCGTCTATAAAATATTCAAAGACATTCGTTTCGTGGGCGCCCCACCGGCATCCATCGGAAAGTTCGGTGGTGAGACTGACAACTGGATGTGGCCTCGCCACACGGGCGACTTCTCGATGTTCAGGGTATATGCCGGAAAGGACAACGAGCCAGCTGAATATTCAGAAGACAATGTCCCTTACGTGCCGAAGCAGTCGCTGAAGATTTCCCTCAAAGGCATCAATGAGGGTGACTACACAATGATCATGGGCTATCCTGGCCGCACCCAGAGGTACCAGACCGAAGCGCAGCTGAATCACATGCTGGCCCTGAATGACATCGCGATTGAGGCCAGAACCCTCCGTCAGGACATTATGTGGAAATGGATGGAGAAGGATCCTTCCATCAGGCTGAAATATGCCAATAAATATGCAAGCTCAGCCAACGGTTGGAAGAAATGGATTGGAGAAAAGAAGGCTTTCAAGGACCTGAATATCATCGAGAAGGAGCACGACAAGGAGGCTCGTTTCCAAAAATGGGTTGACAAGAACAAGAAACGTACAGAGCTTTACGGAACGGCAATCGCGGACATCGCTGCTGGGATCAAGGCCAACGAGCAGGTGGATTTCGATGTAAAACTTCTGAGCGAGACCATCTTCAGAACGGAATTGGTCAATCTCTCAAGCGCTTACTTAGGAGGCAGGAACAGAAGCTTGAAGTCAGGAGCTGACAGTCTGACTGCGGAAGCTGCGGGCTTCGAGACTCTTAAAGCCGTGTTCGAAGACTACTACGCGCCGCTTGACAAGGAAGTGACGGCGGCTCTGCTTAAATTGTACAGGGAGAAGGCAAGACCTGAAAACTATCCGGATTTCGGAGAGGATTTCGCCACAATGGACATCGACAAATACGTGGACGAACTGTTCAG
>CAKUSF010000108.1 GCA_934678915.1 uncultured Bacteroidales bacterium | reverse complement strand
AGTTTCCGAGCACGAACGGGAAACTTATCGTGTTCGAGAAAGGTGGCTACCTCTACAAACTGGATCCAGCCACGAAGACCACGGAGCAGATCCACATCACCCTCGGCTCGGACCTTGTCTACTCAAGAGCGGAGAGGATGAATGTCGGCAAGAAGGGACGCTCGTCGTTCAGCCTTTCCCCTGACGGAAAGAGAATGGCCGTGACAGCCCGTGGTGAGGTCTTCGATGTACCTGTGGGAAAGGGTATCACGCGCAACATCACCAAGACCCCCGGCTCCAACGAGCGCAGTGCCGATTGGAGTCCGGACGGCAAGTACATAGCGTTCATCGGTGACGGAACCGGTGAAACCGAAGTTTACCTCTACAATGTCACCACCGGTGGCGAGCCTGTCCAAATCACCAAGGACAACGACACCTACATCCGTGGCCTCCAGTGGAGCCCAGACAGCAAGCACATCCTCTACACCGACCGCAAGAACCGTATCGTTGAGGTCGATCCGTTCGCGAAGACAACCAGGACGGTGCTCCAGTGCCCTGAGCAGGAGATAAGGGATGTTGAATATTCCCCTGACAGCAAATGGCTTACCTACAGCCGCCCGGCACCGAACAAGATGAGCGTGGTCTATGTCTGCAACCTCGCTTCCGGCAAGGAATATCCTGTCACGGAGAAATGGTACGATTCCGGCTCACCGACTTTCTCGACCGATGGCAAGTACTTGATATTCACTTCGGACCGCGACTTTCGTCCGATCTACAGCTGGATCGAGTGGAACTTCGCCTACACCGATAGAAGCGGAGTCTACATGACGATGCTCGCATCCGGCACTCCTTCTCCGCTGCTCCCGACTGACAGCGAGTCCTTGAATATTCAAGAATCAGAGGAAGACACCGCCCCTGCCGAGGTCGACAAGAAGCCGGCCAAAGGCGGCAAGGCCGCCAAAGACCAGAAGGACGCTAAGGCTTCCGGCAAGAGCTCCGTGGACGTGAGGATTGACGTGGACGGCCTTCTTGACAGGACCATCAAGCTCCCGATCGGTGGCTCACGCTCGTACTTCAGCGATGGCAAGAAACTTTGGTACAGGGACGGCCGTGGCACTCAAGTGTTTGATTTCGAGACCGGCAAGTCAGAGCAGTGCTCCGATGGGATGGTCATTTACCGTCCGGGAGACAAGAAGGCTCTCTCGACCGCCAAGGGCAAATGGACAGCCGTCAACTTCCCGTCAGCGAAAGTCGGAGGAGGCGAGGCCGTTGATCTTGACAACATGTACACGACCGTTGACTACTCCCAGGAGTGGCCTCAGATCTTCGACGAGGTCTGGAGAGCTTTCCGCGACGGCTACTATCTTGAGAATATGCACGGACGCGACTGGAAGGCGGTAAAGGAAAAGTACGCTGCTCTTCTCCCTTACGTCAAGACCCGTCTGGACCTCAACTATGTGATCGGTGGGATGATTGGTGAGGTCGCCAGCGGCCACGCCTACGTCAATCCGGGCGATTATCCTAAGCCGGAACGCATCCAGATGGGACTTCTCGGAGCCAAGATGAGCAAGGACAAGGGTGGCTATTTCAAGATCGACCACATCTATTCCGGAGCCATTTACAGAAGCGAACTTCGTTCCCCGTTGACAGAGCCAGGCATGAATATCTCAGAGGGAGACTTCATCACAGCCATTGACGGCCAGTCGCTTAAAGACATTGACAACATCTACAGACTCCTTGTCGGCAAGGCTGGCAAGCTCGTTGAGCTGACGGTGAACAAATCAGCCGCTGAGGGAGGCCGCAAGGTCGTTGTCAAACCGATAGCCGATGAATATCCTCTCGAACATTACGAGTGGGTGATGAGGAACATCCGTACGGTCGAGGAAAAGTCTGGTGGTAAGGTCGGCTACATCTATATTCCTGACATGGGACCTGAAGGACTGAACGAGTTCGCCCGCTGGTACTATCCTCAGTTGGACAAAGAGGCGCTCATCATCGATGACCGCGCCAACGGTGGCGGAAACATCTCCCCGATGGTCATCGAGAGACTCCTGCGCAAGGTTTACAGAATGACGATGTACAGGAACTCCAACCAGAACGGAACCATTCCGGAGGGGACGCACACTGGCCCTAAGGTGCTGCTGATCAACAAATATTCCGCCTCCGACGGAGATCTCTTCCCATGGAGCTTCAAGGCCAACAACCTCGGAACCGTGATCGGCACCAGGACCTGGGGCGGAATCGTGGGCATAAGCGGCTCGCTGCCTTACATGGACGGAACAGACGTGCGAGTACCGTTCTTCACGAACTACGACGCGGCGACGGGACAGTGGATTGTCGAGAACCACGGAGTCGACCCTGACATCCTGCTGGACAATGATCCTATTAAGGAATATGCGGGTGAGGATCAGCAGCTTGACAAGGCCATCGAGACCGCTCTCCAGCAGATCAAGGACCGCAAGCCACTTCCTAAGACCCCGGCTCCGCGCACTTTCAAGGATCTGGGACTTCCGGAGATTCAGTAACTGATTTTAGTTTAGAGCGCTAAACAGCTTCTTAGGGCGCTTCGGCAAGCTCAGCGACCATCTTTTTCCGGTCGCTGAGCCTGTCGAAGCGACTGTTTTTTGTGTTATGTAAACTTATGGTTGTTTGCTTGCAACTTGCGGTTACAGAAAGTATTCTGAATTATTCTTTATTTTCGCGAAATGAAACTATTCAGGATATTCAATACTTTTCTTGCTTTCGCGGCCATTGTTTCCGCATGCTCATATTGCGGAAACAAGGATGTTGACAATGCGCTGAATCTTGCCGAATCCATCATTTGGAACAGCCCTGACAGTGCTTTGTCAGTTTTGAGGTCTTTAGACACATTGTCGTTAGCGACCGAGGCTGGCCGGGCACGCTTCTCATTGCTATACACAATGGCACTTGACCGCAATGGTATTGACACCGCTGACGTTGGTGTTATTCGGCCTGCCGTGCGTTATTATCTGCATCACGGCTCTGACGAAGACAGGATGAAGATGTCCTACTATCTTGGGCGGTTGCATCATAATCGGCATGACTACCAATCTGCGATAAAAAGTTACATGCGTGCGCGTGAATATTCATCAGACTCGGATGATTTCAGGTTCCGAGGTCTGATCTCATCCGCAATTGCTGACGTGTACGCACAGAACTACAACTACATCGGCAAGATTCATTATGCGAACGAGGCTTGTGAATATTTCCGTCTCGCTGGAGATTCCACACGATTGTGGAACACAACAGGTTGGTTGGCTGCCTATTATGCTGATTGTAATCGTTGGGCTGAGTCGGACAGCCTTTATGCTGTTTTTTCCTCGATGTCTTGCCTAGATTCCTCGGCCATGGCGCGTCACTTGTTGAATAGGGCCAAACTCAACATGAAAAGACCCGATGTCAATCCGGAGGGAAGTGTGGCATTGTTTCATGAGGCTGTAGGGAAATGGCACGGAATCCCTTCATTGGTTGATTATTGTGTGTATGCCTATGCTTTGGATTTGCTGGGAGACACCAAAGCCACTGATAGTATTTTCGCACAACTGGAAAGAGCCGGGCAAAACGTGCCCGAAATCAACGTTTGGAAATACCGTGTACTCCGCCATAGAGGTGAATACGAGAAAGCCTTGGATTTATTTGAGCGTTTGATCGAGTCTCGTGATTCAGCCGTACTTGTGACACTGAATCAATCCGTGGTTCAGGCACAGTCGGACTATTTTAGGACTAAGACTGAACTCATGGAAAAAGAGCGAAAGGTTCATGCCTTGATAAGATGGGTTTTTATTTTGCTTGGTTTGATGGGTCTTTCATCTGTGTTCATAGCCTACATTTGCAACAAGAGAAAATGGATGAGGCGTATGAGTGAAATGTCCATGATTAACGATGAGGTCAGTATTCAGCTCTCAAAGGAACAGGATGTCTCGACTGCTAAGGACATCGCCTTGCGTAGTCTCAGAAAGAAGTATGTCCAGAGCTATAAACGTCAGTACAGCCAATTGAATGATCTGTGCGTGGAGTTCTGGGAGGCATCCGGCAGTGGTAAGGAAAAGGAAAGAATCTACGCAAAGGTCAAGAGAATTGTAAGTGTTATTGATGGGTGCAACCAAGCGAAACTCGAACGAATGATTGATGAGAATCTAAATGGAATAATGAAGAAATTAAGGCTTGACTTGCCTGATGCAACAGACAATGAGTTCCGTTTCATTGCTTTGAACATTCTTGGTTTCGATGCCAAGACTATAGCTCGAATCATGGGCTATGCGGTGCAGAGTGTTTACACAAAACGAGTCCGGTTGAGGACACGGATCTCAGCAATAACCTCAGAGTACAAGGATTTTTATCTTGATTTTATAGATTGATGGGATTAATTGCTTGACGTATAGAGTGTTCTACTCTGTCTGCGAAGAGCTGCTTATGTAACTGCTTGAATCATCGTGAGATGGCATCGTGTGTTTAGATTTGTAGTCTTAACGTGATTCTAAAGTTTTGATTTTCAGACAAATGGAATCTTCTTGTGTTAATGCTTTTCCTCATTGTGTTTCAGGACTTTCTGCCGAACTTTGCAAAACACAAATCAACCTGTTATGAAAAAGATTTTATTTGCGCTCTTAGCGCTGTCGTTCGTGAGTCAAGGCTACTCGCAGAACGGGGATGACAAAATTGTCGTAATTCGTGTTCTGGAAGACATCAAACCAGAAACAGTATCAAACCGTTCGGTTGCTTCAAGTCCGATTGAATGCCGTTACAACATGTTGACTAACATGCTTGAGCTATCATTCAAGTCTAATCTGGGCGCTGTGTATGTGACGTTGGAAAACTTGACCTCCGGTGAGATCTCTGATTGTTCCGGAAATAGTACCAACGGCATAATGACTATGTTTGTTTCATCTAACTCTTGCTACACGATGAGCATCACCACAGAATGTGGGCGTTCTTTCCGTGCCTCATTCCTGACCGGAGATGTAAGCTATGACGATTAGCTAAGGAAAAACCTACTAACCATTATTATATTCATAACTCTCACGGATGCGGCAGCCCATTGTCGCGTCCGTGATTTTTTTACACGCGCGCCCTATCTGGGTAAAGGTCCGCCATGCCCTCCAAGCAACTGCTGCCAACGCAAGGTAAATCGCTTCATTTTCATAAGAATTCTTATCACACCTACTCAAGTGAAGGCGGCAGAATTTCATGCATTAAGGTGTATTCGGGATTAGCCAATCGGATTTTGGTGGCAAATTCGTTGCATTATGCAGTCAAAAATAATATATTTGCATAAATTTTATTGAATATGGGACAGGCAGCAATTACTATTAGGATGGATGCAGACATAAAAAGACAGTTTGATGATTTATGTCAGGATTTCGGGATGAGTGCCAACACGGCATTCAACATATTCGCACGTTCGGTTGTTCGTAGTCGAAGCATTCCGTTTGAGATTCAAGCGGACTCTAAGGATGCCATTGCGGCTAAAGCTCGCGATGCAATTCTGAAAATGAGGGCCATTTCAGAGGCGAACGGTAATTCCGAAATGACTCTTGATGAAATTAATGCTGAGATTCAGGCCGTAAGGGCGCAAAAAGAATAAAAGGCATGAAGCCGTATTATGCTGTCATTGACACCAATGTGTTGGTGTCTGCGTTACTGGCCACGCTTAAGGACAAAGACTATATAATTGATTGTTTTCGTGAAATATCTATAAATGTTATGAATGCCTCAGCACAATGTTACGCCTCGTCACAAAAGTAATTGTGTTTGTACAACGAAAATTTTATTGTAACTTCACAGCATAAATTGAATTGTAACACATAGGCATTATGGCTCTACCATCCGAAAAACTGGCACAATCACTTGCTGTCTTGCGACAGGTTCAGCAGACCAAGAAAAGCTCTGTCATCAAGTCGTCAGATATCACAAGAACTCATCTTGAACGTCTGACCGACAATGGATTCCTTATGAAAGTTCTCAACGGATGGTATATTCAGTCAGACCTGGGCTCTCGTTCTGGAGACACCACGGCCTGGTACATTTCCTACTGGAAATTCATTGACGAATATGTCCGTGAAAAACTCAGCGATGACTGGTGCCTTTCACCGGAAATCTCATTGGATATCCAGACAGGCAACTGGACGGTTCTCCCACAATTGATAGTCCGTTCTCCGAAATGCTCAAACACGACTTGCAAATAGGTAATAACAAATGAAATACGTTTATGCTGTTATGGTGGTCATGTTATTATTGGCCACCAGTTGTGGTAATTCATATTACCCTTCATTGGACAAGATGGTTACGGTTGAAGAAAAGGATTTTTATGAGATTTCTCTTTCCAACCTTAAGCCCAAGGAGATAAATCTTGGCTTAGTGGGAATCATTGGGGTTCGTTACTGCGATTCTTTGTTGGTTGTCACAACTATGGGGACCGACCGTCTGGTTCACATATTTGATCGTGATCGCATGGAATGTAAAGGTGACTTCTTCACAAAAGGACGTGGGCCAAAGGAATTGTTGTTCCCATTATTTGGAAGTTCCTTGTGCCTGAATAAAGAGTCCGGCTCATATATGATGCGCTTTGTGGACACGTATTCTAACCGCCTTGTGGAGGTGAATCTTTCCGAATCTATTATGAATCAAGAGTCTACCTTGACAGAACGTCAGTTTAAAAGCGGGGGTGAACTATTCTCCGCGCTGCCTCTGGACGGATCCCGTTGCTTTATGAAACGTATGGTTCAAAAAGGCACTTGTTTGGAACGTTATGTCTTGAATGTCGAAGAGACAGAAAGCATGAGTTCGTCAATGCTCAAATTAAACTCCTATCGGATAGGACAGAATGACGGCTATAACATAAACTTACTATCCGGAATCATTGGCTATAACGGCTCTCGCTGTATGATCGTTGAGGCGATGAGCTTGTTGAATCTTGTCCAGGTGTATCCTGTGGAAGGAGATGGCGGCTATACATTGTGTTATGGAAAGGATATTCCAGACATCAGAACTCTTGAGAAGCAGTCTCCTCAATTACCCACTTATCACACAAGCCTTTCATTGAATGACAGTTACTTCTCTGTTATGTACACTCAGGAAAGCGCGAGCGGGACTACAATAGAAATTCACGTCTACGCCTGGGATGGCCGTCCATTGTTCCGTATACCATTGCCTTCGAATATTACCAAATATGACATCGACAGTAAGACCGGATCCTTGTTGACGGTTGATGAGGAAGATCATATTCTGGAATACAATATTGAATATTTAAAGTCAGCAGGAGAGACCGGAGAGGATATCATTTGATATGGGTGAGGACTTGCGGTCGATCATTGAAGCGGCCTGCAACGGTGGCTCTTTGATGGAGTTTCCCTTACGGGCGTGAATACTCTCATGAGAAAAATG
>CAKUSF010000107.1 GCA_934678915.1 uncultured Bacteroidales bacterium | reverse complement strand
AATCTAACCGAACTTGAGGACGACGGAGAAGTCTACGAATCCATCGAAGACATCTGGCCGGACTACCCGACCAAGGATGACTTTTTCTTTAACGAGGAAGAATATTAGAGAAAAATAATCGAAAAATTTAAAATTAAATCCCTGTTAATCAATTAGATTGGCGGGGATTTAATTTGTTTGGACAACCGCGTTTGACCGCCTCAAATGGCGCGGTTTGTTTGGATAAAATGCAATTTTTGGAGGATGATTTGTGATTTGTTTGGACAAAATTCACTACCTTTACAGAGGTTTGTGAGTATTGCCGCAACCTCTGATTTTTAATTTCAAACATCCTTCAGTATGGGAAGACCGAAAAGATTATATCCGTTGGGGCGCTACCGCCTGCATGTCAGGGGTGAGATAGATCCTACCAAACAGTATCTTGTCCAACTTGAATATACCTGGAACCGCCAGGTGATACGCAAGGGTATGAATATCTTTGTCCGGCTTGGAGACTGGAACGAGAAAGCCAACAAGGGGCGTGGTGGAGTCAGGGCGAGCTATGGTTCGGAAGCCAATCGTATCAACAGTCTGTTGCTTGCAAGGGTTGACAAGATTGATTCATTACTGGCGGAATATCAGCAGAAGAATCCTAATCAAATTACAGCTCAGGTCATATCCGATTTTTTAGCTGACAAACCGATTGCACGGGATGATAAAGGAAAGGACTTTGTTGAATTTGTCATGGAGAGACTCGAATCAGATTATTCCAGGAACCGTATCGGTAAGAGCCGATATGAAAACGGCAAGAGTGGAATGAATATCTTTCAAACTTTCCTTCGGGCTACAAAGAAAGGAACTTACAAACAAGACAGTATCTATCTCGGAGAAATTTCTGTTGAACTGATTGATGAATATATCAAGTGGCGTCGGGAGATAAAGCTGAATAGCGATGCAACTATCAATCATGCCTTGACTCCTATCCTTAAAGCATGTGCTTATGCTTCGGAACTGAAAATGATTGATAGTGCTGTCAATGCAAGGATTCAGGACATGCGGATAGCATCGAAAATATCACTCACTGATGAGGAAACCGAGTTTGATGACAAGTACCTGACTAAAGAACAACTGACAGCATTATTGGATTATTATCGCAGTTGTACTGAAGAACGGCGTAAGGAGTTTCTGGAAATGTTTTTCTTTGCTTTCCACGCCTGCGGCCTCCGTGTAGTGGATGTAATGACCTTACAATGGAAACATATTGACTTTGCCCGGAAAGAGTTGCGAAAGATTATGATCAAGACAAACAAACGGCACGTGATTCCCCTTACAGAACCGGCATTACACATTCTGCAGCAATGGCAGGAAAAGCGTGAAGGGTGTAAATATGTTTTCAATCTTATGAAGGAATCTTTGGATTTGGATGATGCGGAAGCTCTCTATAAAGCGCGCAACAATGCGACCAAATGTATCAACCAGTCGTTGGCCGTTGTCGGCGAACAAATCGGTCTGCCTTTCAGCCTGTCAATGCACGTGGCAAGACACTCTTTTGCGGTATTCGCCTTGAACAAAGGTTTGTCAATGTCCGTAGTCAGCCGTTTGCTTGGACATGGTAGTACGGATGTCACCGAAAAGGTCTATGCCAAATTCCTTCCGGAAACGCTTTCAGCAGAGGTGGCAAGATTGAAGGAAGATTTTATTTCGTTAGAGATAATATGATTATTCACAATGTAATGGATGAGTGAAAATGACAATGTTACAGATAACATTCCTGTTTATAGGATTCTTTATATTGATATTAGTGTTGGCGACTATATTCAAACGGTACCAGAGAACCATTCTTTGGACAGCTGCAATCTGTATGTTTCTTGGAGTACTATTCAGTGTCGGATTCGGATATATAGATGTCATTGATGGGGATGTTCCAAATCTGCCTGTGATTACAAGTATAGTCCTGATAATAATCGGATCGGCATTGTTGATTTTAGGTGCGGAAAAACTCTACTTAAAACAAAGGGGAAAAGAAAATCAGAGTATTCCCGTTGTAACTTCGGCTTCAAATGCGCATTCGGCCGATGATAATGCAACCGGAATCGTATTGACCGGACAACTGAAAACGGAACTTGCGGAGAAAGTCTTTGCCAAAGCAATAGAGTATGGCTATATGAAAGAAGAAGGCTCCCATTATAAATGGACAGAACCAAAAGTTCTGTTGGCGTATATGTGCGGAAGAATTTATTGCGGAGATTATCCGGAGCATCTTAAAATGGAAACAAAGACCTATTGGAAATTCGGCATGGAACTCTTTCCTGACACCGAATTGTGTGTTCTTTTTGCCACTTCTGACATAGGACAGTCCCGTCAAAACAGAAAAGACCTGACCGTGCCGAAAAATTTTCAGAAAATCGACATCTTTTTCGAGTAGCCTTCCGGCTGCTCTTTTTATTTATAATCAGACGGTTAAGTGCGCATCCTAATATTAGCCTAACATTAGGAATAACCTGTTATATAATCTATGCTAACTTCTTAGGTTCTAAGGACTCTCTACCTTCGCCGCAGTCGTGGGACGATGTGCACAGTCGTGTCACGGCAAGATAACCCGGCTTGAAGTCCGAGTGTGCATCAGGATTGGAAAGCCATAATAAGATTTACTATGGCAAAGAAATTAAAGGTAGAGAGTATATGCGAAAGAGAATTGCTGGAAAAGATTCTCCGCATAGTGGAACGACAGGAAAAACTGCCAACCGCAAATAAGGAGGTAGCGCATTGTCTGTATGACAACAAGTCCTTGATGGCGAAATTGGGAATCAAGGAGAAGTATCTGAAGAAGTTGAGGGACAACGGTTATCTCGGCTATTCCCGTGAAGGTGACAAATATTGGTATACGCAGGAGGATGTGGACCGATTCTTACATCACTTCCATTTTGATGCTTTTGCAATCGGTATCGACTTACCGAAGCAGGAAGGAGGTGGCTATGTTTGATAATCTGCATCTGACCAATATGCTTCGCTCGGAAGTGGAACATATTCCTGAAACAGGATTCCCTTTGGATGTGTTTCCTGACAAGATACAAGACGTAATTCTAAATCTTGCCCAATATGAAAATTTCAATGTGGAATATACCGCCTCCATTATACTTTCTGCTGTGGCAACAGCTGTCGGCAATTCCTGCCAAATCCGCATCAAGGGCGAATGGAAAACAAGTCCTTCCCTTTATATGATGCTAATCGGTCGTCCAGGATTGGGAAAGACTCCGCCTTTGGGATTCATATACAAGCCAATCAACGAGCAGGATGACAGGATGTTCGAGAAGTACAATGAAGAATGGAAAGAGTATGAACGGGCAATGGCTGTTTCCGGGAACAAACGGGAAAAGGAAGCGGATGGCAGTTTGCCGAAGAAACCTCATTTGGTGACTACAGTCATTTCGGACTTTACTCCGGAAGCAATGATGAATACTCATCAGTATAATCTTCGCGGGATAGCATTGGTTGTTGATGAAATCTTGGCTCTCTTCAATTCTGTAAGAAGATACAGCAATAAAAACAATCTTATCGAGAACTTGCTGACTGCATATAGCGGGCAGCCTTTGAAAATCATCCGCAAATAGGAGGCTCGACCTATTTTAATCAAGAAGCCTTTTATCAATCTTATAGGTTCGATACAGACTAACCTGTTGCAGGAAGTTTTTCGCACAGAGTTTCTTGCCAATGGATTGCTTGACAGATTCCTGTTTGTCTATCCGAAAGACAGGACAATATCCGTATGGAAGCGGAATGCTTTAGCTTCGGCAAGACCTGATATCCTGAATCAATGGAGGACAATTCTTAATAAAATACTCGGTATTCCTTGTGATGTTAATGAAAAGGATAATTCAGTCAATCCTGCCATACTCACAATGACAGCGGACGCTGAGGAGTATTCCTATGATTGGTACAATAGAATCATTGACTCTGTAAATGCCATTGAGAACGATGCGGAAGTGGAAAGCCGGAAAATGAAACTCAATGGTCATGCTGCGCGTTTGGCCTTGCTGTTCCAAATCATGAAATGGGCTGTTGGTGAAGCGGATATGCAATATGTGGAACTGTTTTCTGTGAAAGCTGCAATCAGAATGGTTGATTACTATGAGGAGACTTACAGGAGGATTCAGGAAATTATAGTTTCAGATAGTATTGGTGAAACCAAAGAAGCATGGCTATCATTGCTTGGAGACACTTTTTCAACCGGTGATGCCATCGTTGCCGGTAAGAAGGTGGAAATGTCCCGACGGACTGTCTATTATGCCTTGGAACAGTTGTGCCGACTTCAGAATCCCCTTATAGAGAAGATTCATCATGGTGCATATCGGAAGACTACATTGGAAAATTTGAATGCATCTTGCACTATTGCACTTTCATCGGACAAGAATGACGGGCAATCTTCCCAAAGTGCAAAAGTGCAGAGTGCAACTTTAATCAATTCGGACAACCATGAGTGAATATAGGTTTCATTTGCAGAAATACAAATACGGTAGCAAGATTAGTTGTCCGAGTTGTGGAAAACCCCGATGCTTTGTCAAATATGTCGATGCAGAAGGAGAGATTGCCTTTCCTGGCAATGTCGGTAAGTGTGATCACGAGAATAGCTGTGGCTATCATTATACACCCAAAGAATATTTTAAACATCACTCCGTTCGTTTACAATCACTCTCGTCTCGGCATTGCTCATGCAAGCATGGCACTGCTCTCGACTCAGCCGTTTATTTCAAGGATAATCCTGATGTATTGACACGAGATCAAAGCGTGGGTGAATCATTCCAAGCTGCTCTATGTAAGTTCATTGAGAAGAAGCCAGTTCTCATAGTTCCTTCATACATACCGTTATCTTATGTGGATAGAAGCCTGTCTCACTATGAAATCAACCCTTTGTATAGGTATCTATGCAATGTGTTTGGCGAGGAAGAAACCATACGCTTGTTCCAGTTATATCGTATTGGGACATCTGTAAAATGGGGTGGTTCAGCGGTGTTCTGGCAGATTGATATTAATGGTTTGGTCAGAACAGGAAAGATAATGTGTTATAATCCCGAAAACGGGCATCGAATAAAAGAACCTCAAGCCTTTGTCAGTTGGGCACATTCAGAGTTGCGTATGCCGGATTTCCATTTGAAACAATGTCTATTTTGGAGAGCATTTGTTGAAAGGTTCATCTGTATCTCCTGTGATGCTGGTCGAGAGTGAGAAAACAGCAGTCATAATGAGCCACTTCATTCCTGATTATATCTGGCTTGCAACCGGTGGCAAGAACGGTTGTTTTAACCGTGACGCAATGCAAGTTCTTCAAGGCAGGGATGTTACTCTTATACCGGATTTAGCTGCGACCGAACAATGGAAAGCGAAGTCCTCCCTGCTATTAGAAATATGCAAGAAAGTCTCCGTGTCCGACATCTTGGAACGGATAGCGACTAAGGAACAGCGCAATCAGGGATTGGACATCGCAGATTTCTTTCTTTTTTCGCCATCCAAACAGCAGATACTCCAGCAAATGATTCAGCGCAACCCAGCGTTACAATTACTAATTGATGAACTCGGGTTGGAACTTATTGAATAACGGAGGAACTTGTTCTGGGAGTTTACAGAAAGTCCATAACACAATAAGGACTTTTTGCCTGACGGCAATAAAATCCGGCCACTGTCACATTGCGTGAATTGGCACAGGAGCAAGCTCCAATTACTATTAACACTTATAAAGAAGACATTATGAATACTGATATAAAACAAGCGATGCACGTTGAAGCTGCCAAGTCATTCAGCTCGGCAGAAGCCAACGAAAACGAAAGACGTTGGAACGATGACAAGATTGACAGGAAAAATCAAGACTCCACAAATAATTATGACAAGACGAGAATGAAGTTGAATTTTGAAATCGGTACTGACGGGAAAATACATACGTTGGGCTATCATGAGAAATCGCTTGAAGTCCGTTTGCAGGAACGCCTGTCGGAGTTGTGCTGGAAACCATTCAAGCCGGACAGTAAGATTCAGCCGAATTGTTGCGCCAGATTCATTTTCGGTGGCAATCACGACAGGACTATTGAAATGGCTTTCGGCGATCAGACCGTCAATTTGGGAAAGGATGCAGACAACAGCCATTTGCTTCGGTGCGAGGAAATAGAACATTGGGCGAAAGATGTCTATGACTGGTGTGCCAAACGATACGGGCAGGAAAACATTGTCGGGTTTCAGGTGCATCTTGACGAGAGCAGCCCGCATATTCACGCCTTGATTGTTACAGTCGGACAACGCACCAAAAGTGGTCGTGAGTGCGTAATGTGGTCTGCCAAGTTTGGCAAGAACCGTTATGAGTATGGTCAGATTCTTCGGGAGATGCATACATCACTATATGAAGAGGTTGGCAGCAAGTATGGGCTGGAACGGGGCGACAGTATTGAAGGCCGTAATGTGCAGCACCTTCATAAACGTGATTATATCCGCAAACTTACTAAAGATGCAAAGCAGGCGGAGAAAGCAGTCAAGGGACTTCAAACAATGATACAGAAATTGGAGGCTCAGATTTATAGTTATCAAACACAGCTTGAAGAAATTGACGAGTCTTTGGCTTCCGGTCAAATTGCACTCAGAGAATACGAATCCCGAAAGTCCGAGATACTGAAACAAATTTCTGAATATCAGTCCAAACTTGAAGACAAATCTGATAAACTCCGTGCAAAAGAACAGGAATTGGAGCAGCTGACTAAAGATACCGCCAATGCCCGTTCAGTTATCCAGCCGTTCCGTAATCACAAGGTGGATTTCACGGCACCACAAATCACAGAGAAACCGCCTATGTTCGGTACGGACAAATGGGTCGAGCGTCAAAACCAACATATCGCTAAGCAGTTTACCACAATTGTCCGCAAGATAGAATCCCTGTACAGAAATGATGCGGCACGGCAAGTCGAAGCAGCCCAACGCAATGTTTTGGCGGACTACGGAGAACTATACCAATTGCAAAATGATGTCAAAACTTTAACGGAAAATAATGACAGTCTGAAATCCATATTGGAAACAATGCTTGACCAACTTGCAAATCCCTTAATACGTTCAAAGATATTCGCTATTGCCGATGCCCTTATATGCGAAACTCCAGTCGCCATCTCCTCCAGTGGTGGCGGAGGCTCCACTTCCGACCTCCGCTGGGACGGTCGCCGACCAGACGAGGAGGAAGAAGCCTATCGGAGGAGGTGCTTGATATTTGCGATGGGGACGGTAAAGAAGCAAAATGAGAAGAAAAGTTATAGGAGAAAGTGATTCTGCATTTGTATATTATCACTAATCTCCAATATTTCAATAAAGAGTTGGGATAGTTGCGAATTAATGCGACTATCTCAATTTCACTTATGCATTTCGATAAATCAGAATTTA
>CAKUSF010000106.1 GCA_934678915.1 uncultured Bacteroidales bacterium | reverse complement strand
CAGCAATATGTCGTCGAAGTCCATCACTCCCGAGTTCTTGCACTTCTCGGCGTAGCGGGAGTAGATGTCGCATATTCGTGGCTTCCTGGAATGGGTGTCGTTGATGATGGCCTGCTGGTTGTTTCTGTAGGCAGTGGCGGTAATCAGGTTGTTCTTTGCCATCGAGATTCTCGCCAAGACATCTTTTGGCTTATAGACTTTGTCATCCAGACCCAGTTCTTTTATGCAAGCCTTTATTCCGCTCACCGAATCGCTCGTGTCGTAGATGGTGAACGAGGTTGGATAGCCCAGCGAGGCGGCATATCCCCTAAGAAATCTTATGAATATGGAGTGGAAAGTCCCCATGAAGAGTCTTCGGGCCTTCCTTTCGCCCACCATTACCGCAATCCTTTCCTTCATTTCAGTGGCTGCTTTCTTGGTGAAAGTCAATGCCATGATCCTCGACGGATCGCACCCCCTCTCAAGGATGTACGCGATTCTGCTCGTGAGCACCCTTGTCTTTCCTGATCCCGCACCAGCCACTATCAGCACCGGTCCGTCCACACTGCCGACCGCCTTTTTCTGCTCAGCGTTCAGCCCTTCAAAAATAGCGCTTTCATTCTTTTCCATAATGGGGACGAAAATACGGAAATTTTCCCGAATAAAATGAGTATATTTGCAAGTTGTAACAAAAATATGGTTGTATTACAATCAACACTAATTATATGTCAAACATCATCGATTTGAAAAAGGGCCTGAACATTCCGATTGGCGGAGCGGCGGCCCTAGAAGCAAAGAAGACGATCGTGCCTGACGTGGTTGCCATCAAACCAACGGATTTCAAGGGCTTTTCCCCAAGACTTCTCGTGAAAGAAGGTGACAAGGTTTTGGCAGGATCCCCTGTTTTGGCAGACAAGCAGCACCTAGACATTCTCGTGACCTCTCCGATAAGTGGAACGGTCACTGAGATTGTAAGAGGTGAGAAGAGGAAACTCCTTGCTGTGCTCGTGAAGGCTGACGGATCCAATGAGACCGTTGATTTCGGAGCAAAGAACCCTAACAGCCTTAAGGCTGATGAGGTTAAGGAATGTCTCCTCAAGAGCGGCTTGTGGCCATTCTTCATTCAGAGGCCTTATGGAATCATCGCTGACCCGGCTTTGACACCTAAGGCTATTTTCGTGTCTGCTTTCTCGACAGCCCCTCTTGCTGCTGATGCAGAGTTTGCCTTTAAGGATGAGGTCGCTGCCATCCAAGCAGGTGTTTCCGCAGTGTCCAAGCTTGCCAAAGTGCATGTCTGCGTGAACAGCGAGACCTCTGCTTTTGCCAAACTCACTGATGCTACAGTTCACACTGTCAATGGAAAGAAACATCCTGCCGGCAATGTGGGCGTCCAGATCAGCCACATCTCTCCAATCAAGAAAGGCGAGACTGTCTGGACATTGTCTCTTCTTGCTCTCGCTGCCATCGGCAAATTCTTCAAGACAGGCAAGTTGGATCTTACCCGCAAGGTGGCCGTCACCGGTCCTGTGGCCAAAGACGCATCTTACGTTGTGACCCTTCCTGGAATGCCAATCAAGGCTCTCAAGGGCTATTATGACAATAGTGTAGAAACACGTTTCATCAGTGGAGACGTGCTTTCCGGTGAGAATGTCGGTGAGGACGGATTCCTCGGTTTCTTTGACAATCAGGTGACACTGATCAAGGAAGGCCGTGAAAGAGAAGTTCTTGGATGGGCGAAACCGTTTAGATTCAACCAATTCAGCTCTTCGATGACTTATTTCTCATGGCTTCTGCCTAAGAAGAAGTACAACATGGACACCAACACCCACGGTGGTGTGCGTGCGTTCGTGGTTTCAGATGTATATTCAAAGGTTCTCCCTATGGATCTTTTCCCTGTCTATCTGATCAAGGCCTGCCTTGCGGGAGACATCGAGAAGATGGAGCAGTTTGGCATCTATGAGGTTCTTCCTGAGGACTTCGCCCTTTGCGAGTTCGTGGATCCTTCAAAGAACGACATCCAGGCTATCATCAGCAAGGGAATTGACCTCATGATAAAGGAAATGGCTTAAAGGATTATCGCTATGGAAGAAAACACAGTAAAACCAGGCCTTTTTGAAAAAGGCGGAAAGTTGGGGTGGCTGCATTCTACATGGGATGCCTTTGACACCTTCCTTCGTGTTCCTGCGACCGTGACCGCAAGAGGCGCTCACGTCAGGGACGCTGTCGACATCAAGAGAATCATGATCATCGTCGTGCTGGCCGTTGTCCCTGCCGCTTTGTTTGGCATGTGGAACGTCGGCTACCAGCACAACCTCGCTGTCGGAGACCTTCAGGGATTCTGGAACCAGTTCTTCTGGGGATTCCTCAAAGTTCTCCCTCTCTACCTCGTTTCCTACATAGTCGGTCTCGGAATCGAGTTCGCATCAGCCCAGATCAAGGGCGAGGAGGTCAACGAGGGTTACCTCGTGTCCGGAATGCTCATTCCTCTGATCGTTCCTGTGGACGTTCCGCTCTGGATGCTTGCGATTGCCGTCGCTTTCGCTGTCATCTTCGGCAAGGAAGTGTTCGGCGGCACGGGAATGAACTTCCTGAACCCGGCTCTCCTCTGCCGCGCCTTCCTGTTCTTCTCTTACCCAAGCGCCATGTCCGGATCAGAGGTCTGGGTAGCGCCTCGCTGCGGTGCTGACGCCATCTCTGGTGCCACACCTCTTTCTTATCTGACTGAAGGTCAGGGCGCTCTTGAAGCAATCAACAACGCTGGATTCAGCTTCTGGGACATGTTCTCCGGAATCATTCCTGGCTCGGTAGGTGAGACTTCAGTGATCGCCATCCTTATCGGTGCCGTCATCCTCATCTGGACCGGTGTCGCAAGCTGGAAGGTCATGGTTTCATCAGTTGCCGGCGCTCTGCTTGTGGGCTGGCTCGGCAATGTCTGCGGAGCCACTGACGTTCCTGCCTACTATCAGCTCGTCATGGGAGGTTTCGCTTTCGGTACTGTCTTCATGGCGACAGATCCTGTCACCTCGGCTCAGACTGAGACCGGAAAGTGGATCTATGGATTCCTTATCGGAGCTCTCTGCGTGGTTGTCAGACTGTTCAACCCTGGCTACGCCGAGGGTATGATGCTGGCCATCCTTCTCATGAACACATTCGCTCCTCTGATCGACCACTATGTGACTTCGGCCGCTACGGGCAGAAGAGCAAAAAAGGTTACAATCGCTTAATTTTCAAGGAATATGAATACTAACGGTAACGCATATACAGTAATCTACACGACAGTTGTCGTGGCCCTTGTAGCGGCGATTCTTGCCTTCGTGGCTATGGCGCTCAAACCAAAGCAGGACGCTAATGTCAAGGCTGAGACCATCAGCCAGATGCTGACCGCGGCGCAGTTCTACACAAAGGACGAATGCAGCGCGATGGGTAATGACAAGGTTCTGGAAGCATATTCACAGAACATCAAGGAAGCTTTCACCATCGATCTCGATGGCAAGAAGGTCCGTGACCTCAGCACCGATGTCAAGAACATCGAGCTTCAGGACGGCCTCAAGGCCCAGAACAAGAACATCAAGAACGGCAAGAACGCTGACCTTCCTGTCTATGTTTTCAACAAGGACGGTAAGGCTGTGACTGTCGTTCCTGCATACGGTGCCGGTCTTTGGGGACCAATCTGGGGCTACATCGCTCTCGATGAGGACCTTCAGACAATCGTCGGTGCTTATTTCGACCATGAGAGCGAGACTCCTGGTCTTGGAGCCAAGATCAAGGACGATCCTTCTTTCAGGGCAGAGTTTATCGGCAAGAAGGTTAACCTTACAGGTGATCCGGTGTTTAGTGTCGTAAAGGTCGGTACTGCTACTGATCCTGAGAGTTCAGTTGATGCCATCACCGGTGCGACCATGACCAGCAAGGGACTTGGTGAGGCCATCGCTTTTTGGCTTAAGGCTTATGTTCCGTTCCTTTCCTCTGCTGCTCCTGCGCATGAGTGCTGTGGTGGCAAAGGTGGCGAATGTGATGGCTCAAAGCCATGCTGCAAAGGTGCTTCTGAGTCTGGCTGCTGCGCTGATTCTACTGTAACAGAATAATCTAAGGAGGAAGTAATATGAACAAAGAACTCAAAGAAACGATTCTTAACCCGATTTTCAAGGGCAATCCTATCACTGTCCTTGTGCTGGGTATCTGCTCCTCCCTCGCTGTCACAGTCGAGCTGAAAGGAGCGCTTGTCATGGCCCTTTCTGTCACCATAGTCACAGGACTTTCCAGTCTTGTTCTCTCCATGATGAGGAACACGATTCCTAACCGTGTACGAATCATCGTCCAGTTGGTCGTAGTGGCCCTTATGGTAATCCTCGTTGACCAGGTGCTCAAGGCTTATGCCTATGGTATTGAGAAACAGCTGTCGGTTTACATCGGCCTTATCATCACCAACTGTATCGTGATGGGACGTATCGAGGCGTTCGCCCTCGGCAACAAGCCGATCCCTTCCCTTCTTGACGGTCTCGCCAACGGTGTTGGCTACGGACTTATCCTCATCGTTGTGGCCTTCTTCCGTGAACTTTTCGGCTCCGGCACACTGTTCGGACTGAGAATTATTCCGGAAAGCTTCTACGCTGCCGGCTATGTCAACAACGGTCTGGTGATTCTCCCTCCGATGGCGCTGATTCTTATCGGCTGCATCATCTGGATTCAGAGAAGCATCCAGAAGGATCTTCAGGAAAAATAACGACAAAGACAAGTACTGATTATGGAATATTTAAGCTTATTCGTAAAGTCAATATTCGTTGACAATATGATTTTCGCGTACTTCCTTGGTATGTGCTCATACCTGGCGGTATCGAAAAATGTGAAGACAGCTTCCGGTCTTGGTGTCGCTGTTATTTTCGTTCTTCTTGTGACATTGCCGATCAACTATCTTCTTTACAGGTATGTCTTGTCTCCTGACGCTTTGATTCCGGGTGTGGACCTGAGCTTCCTCAGCCTCATCATATTCATCGCTGTCATCGCTGCGTTCACGCAGCTTGTCGAGATGGTCGTTGAGAAATTCGCTCCGGCCCTATATTCATCACTGGGAATCTATCTGCCTTTGATCGCTGTGAACTGCGCTATTTTGGGTGGTTCGCTTTTCATGCAGAACAAGGATTTCGTGAATGTCGGAGAGGCCACGGTTTACTCACTTGGCTCTGGAATCGGTTGGTTCCTTGCCATCGTGACACTTGCCGCGATCAGAGAGAAGATGACCTATTCAAAGGTCCCTGCCGGACTTAGAGGCATCGGTATCACATTTATCACAGTAGGTCTGATGGCCATGGCCTTCATGACTTTCATGGGACTTACAATCTAATTTGGAGGCAGAGACTATGTTTTCAACAGTAATTTCAGCAATCATCACAATTGTAGTTGTGACCGTTGTTTTGGTCGCCCTGCTTCTGTATGTCAAGATCAAACTCACCCCGGACGGCACTGTCAAGATTGACATCAACGATGGGAAGAAGGTTCTTGACGTCCCTCAGGGTAGCGATCTTCTCCACACTCTCGCTGACCAAAAGATTTTCCTTCCTTCCGCCTGCGGTGGAAAGGCCAATTGCGGCCAGTGCAAGGTTCAGGTGCTTGAGGGTGGCGGAACCATCCTTCCTACCGAGACCGGCTTCTTCAGCCGCAAGCAGATCAAGGAAGGCTACAGGCTCGGTTGTCAGGTAAAGATCAAAGAGAATATCAAGATTCAGGTTCCTGAGTCAACACTCAGCGTGCAGAAACTTGAGTGTGAGGTTATTTCCAACAAGAACGTGGCCACCTTCATCAAGGAGTTCACCGTGAAGCTTCCTGAGGGAGTTCATCTCGACTTCAAGTCCGGTGAGTACATCCAGATCGACATCCCTGCTTACGACCTTGATTTCTCAACTATCGATGTTGACGACATCTACAAGGCGGATTGGGAGAAGTACGGATTCTTCGGCATCAAGGCTAAGAACGAAGTGCCTACTGTAAGAGCCTACTCAATGGCCTCTTATCCTGCCGAAGGTGACATCATCAAACTGAACGTCCGTATCGCTACTCCTCCGTTTGACAGGAGTCAGCCTAAGGGAGTGTTCAAGATGCTGCCTGTTCCTCCGGGAGTCGGCTCATCCTACGTCTTCACCCGCAAACCGGGCGACAAGGTTTGGATCTCCGGTCCGTTCGGAGAGTTCCTTCTTCCGAAGAATGATCCGGATTCTCAGGAATATATCTTCGTTGGTGGTGGTGCCGGTATGGCTCCTCTCCGCAGCCACATCATGCATCTATTCAAGACTCTCAAGACCAAGCGTGAGGTTCACTTCTTCTATGGAGCCCGCAGCCTTGTCGAGGCATTCTACCTTGAGGACTACGCTGAGATCGAGAAGGAATTCCCTAACTTCCACTTCCATCTTGCTCTTGACCGTCCGGATCCTGCGGCAGATGCAGCTGGAGTCAAGTACACAGCCGGTTTCGTTCACAATGTGATGTACGAGACATATCTTAAGGATCACGATGCTCCGGAAGACATCAAGTACTTCATGTGCGGTCCTCCAATGATGGTCGCTTCAGTGAACAAGCTGCTTGACAGTCTCGGAGTGCAGCCAGAGAGCATTCTTTACGATAACTTCTCGTAATAGAGATGTGATAATATGTTGGACTGACCCGTTTGGGTCAGTCCTTTTTTTTGTACATTTGTGCCATGATTGACAAAAAAGTTCAAATGATGGATGCCGGAATGGTTTTGTTTACGAGCGAAAAACCGTTTGGAACAGTGCTCGGAGGCATCAAGGCCGAGATGACAAAACTAGGTGATGTCAAGAGGGCTAATGAAATAGCCCCGAATAGCATTCCAGACACGACCGGTGACTGCGACTTATTTCTGGATTGGTCAACGCCTTTGCGTTGGCGAGCTATTTCCTGCCGCCTAGAGGATGCAGGGCTTGTGGGGCATAATTCTGAAGGGGAGGAAATCCGTCGTTATGCGCTTTGTCTGAAAGAAGGTAACAAAAACCGGAAAGGGAAGGTGGTCATTGTCCTTATTTCCGCTGTGTTGTTCATTGTTCTCGGAATATTCGGTTTTCACGGGATGCCAGGTATAATCACTATTCCGATAAGTCTCGCACTGGCTGCCATCGTTGTCATTTTGGGACTGAGACCGAGCGTCAAGGCTCAAATTGCAGTAAGAAATCTTCTTCGGATAGCGCGTGAGGCGAAGTGATTTCTGTTCTAATTTGCGATTTTTTGGCACTCTCGAAGGCTGTTTTTCGTGAATTTTGCATAAGATAAACAAAAACAACATAAAAAATCGTTTCAGATAGTTGTTTTCTTTAAAATATTTTGTATATTCTCATTTTTGACACTTACTTTTAGAGAGAATAAGCCCCCAGACCGCTGTAGTGGCGATATGGGGGTGTGTTGTTT
>CAKUSF010000105.1 GCA_934678915.1 uncultured Bacteroidales bacterium | reverse complement strand
GCCTTTATCCGGTCATAGACTTTCTTGAAAAGCGTGTAGCCAGGGTCTGTATATTCAATGTAAAGGGCTTCCGGGAAAAGTTCCTTGCAGGCAGTCTCAGCATTCACCGAGCACATCAGGCCGTTGACAAAGGTAGGGTGGAGGTGCACAACAAAGGCAAAGCCCATGCAGTTGTGCAGGGAAGTCTCCACGGAGGGCCTCCTGTCCTTTGTCAGACAGGCGATTGCAAGGTCGTTCTTGACCTGCTCCTCGCGGAGCACCGTGTCATCACTGTAAGCCTTTTCTCCCATCGGGTTCAGAAGGCTCCTGTCAAGGACAGCAAATCCGTCCTCCGTTATCGTTGCGAGTGCATGGCCACTAGCCTTCACCCAAAGCTTATCCTCATTCTTGTAGGAAGTGTTGCCACCTCCGGCTATCACGAATCGGGAGTCCTGTCCGAACTTCCGGGAAATCGCGATAAGATCTTCAATCTGTTTCATATTCGTGTCTTAGTTATGTGCTCTGTTTGCCGAACCGGCATATTCCTAAATGCTTAAGGTCTTGTGAATTAGTTCGTCTCCCGCTTCGATGGAGTTAAGTCCCGCCTGATGGGCGGCAACCGCGCACGCTCCGCGGTAGTTGGTCTCGCGCAGTTTTTCGCTCAGGCCCTCAGCGTGATCGCGGGCATGTAGTTTGATTGGCTCCAGCGCTGGCGTGTTGTGCTCCGAACCGAAAGTGACGATGAATCCTTCTTCCTGGAGGAAGCCGGAATATTCCTCAAGCACGGTGGTTGTGTTGCGGGTCGTGATGAACTCTACCGATTTGATTCCGCGCTTTTTCAGCGTGTCCGCGGCTTTCTGGAGATCGCCCTCGAAGTCTGTGAAGTTGCCCTTGGCGTCATCAGCGAGGAACGGATAGGTCGGGATTCCGCCCCCTGCCTTGATGATCTGACAGACGGTCTCCATCGGTAGGAACGCCTTCGGATCCTCTGGCACGAAAGCCGCGCCTCCGGCCTTGAGCAGCTTGCTTCTGATTTCGTTCTCCACCGCTGCCTCGTTGTCCGGATCGGATTTCAGCGGTTGCCATCCGAAGATTCTTTCGTAGAGTGCGAGTCTGTCCTCAATCTTGCTAGCCTTGGCTTCAACCGCCATCCTGAGTGCCTTGGCAAGGTGACGCTCACGCACAGAGCCTCTGGTCAGATCCTTGACAACCTGTCTGAAATCAATGTTGAATCCAGCCTTGACCGCATCCAGATGGGCGTTCAACTTGGCGCACATCCTCTCAACCTGAGCGTTGGATTCAGCCCTCACGTCGGCAAGCATCTGTGCCTCTTTGCAGCTGAGAATCACTGGGTAAGCCAATCCTTTTCCGCTAAGGTAGGTGCGTCCTGGGTTATTCGGGTCGTTAACCCTCAGCCCTGCCGCCTGATCTTCGCTATTGAGAGAGATGAACTCGATGTTGAAAAGAGGGAAGAGGTGTCTTGCCGAGCATTCGTCATTCCATTCCTTGTAACCGTCAAGACTGTAGAAGTCGTTGATTCCCACCACTCCGACCCCTTCGGCAGCTGCCATGTCAAGAGCCTGTTTCACGTCATTGAAAGCGCTGAACGAGTAAGGTGTGTGCAGATGTGCGTTAACGTCGAGGATCGTTTTCATATTCTTGAATATTCAATTTTCAAATTTAGCAATAATCTTATAAAGGACATTCCGATGAATGGATTTTTAAAGCCATTCGGTCAAATTTGAAATTAATTTGCTAAATTTGTGGAATATGCCACGAAAATATTGTCAATAACATAAAACATCTTACAAATGGAAAAAAAACAACAAGGTAACATTTTCGCTATTGTGATCATGTTCTTCCTGTTTGCGATGATCTCCTTTGTGACAGGATTCCAGAATCCGTTCGGAGTCATTGTTAAGCAGCAGTTTGCAGCGTCAAACTTCATGTCCCAGCTGGGTAATGCAGCCAACTTCATCGCCTATGCATTCATGGGCCTTCCAGCCGGCATGATTCTGTCCAAGAAAGGCTACAAGTTCACTGCACTTGCAGCTGTGACCGTAGGCTTTGTCGGAGTAGGCATCACATTCCTTTCCGGAATTGCCGGCAGCTTCGCTGTCTATCTTCTCGGTGCGTTCATCTCCGGTTTCTCAATGTGTATGCTCAACACGGTTGTGAACCCTATGCTCAACACCCTCGGTGGCGGTGGCAACAAGGGTAATCAGCTCATCCAGTGGGGCGGATCTCTTAACTCATTGAGTGCTACCATCGTTCCTGTACTTGTGGGCTACCTCATTGGTGACGTTACCAAAGACACGCAGATTGCTGACGCCAATCCGGCTCTGTTCATTGCTATGGGCATCTTTGCTCTCGCATTCATAATCATCTCGATGTCAAAGATTCCTGAGCCAGATCTTGAGGCTGCCGCAGCTTCTGGTAAAGCAGAGCAGATGACCTTGGGGCAGAGTGTCAAAGGAGCTCTTTCTTTCAAGCATTTCGTTTTGGGAATCGTCGCGATTTTTGTCTATGTAGGTGTTGAGGTTGGTATTCCTAACTTTGTCAACCTTTACATGACTTCTCCTGAGATTGGTAGTCCTGCTGCAGTTGCTGGAACAATTGTCGGAATGTACTGGTTCTTGATGCTTTGTGGCCGTCTCGTTGGTGGCTCAGTCGGTGGCAAGGTTTCCAGCCGCACCATGATGGGTGTCGTTGGTTCTGTCGCTCTCGTGTTCCTTGTGCTCGGTATGATCCTTGGCGACACGACCACAGTGAAGTTCCCTGCAATCACCTCTCAGCTCACCTTCTCGCTTGCTGAGATTCCAATCGGAGTGATGTTCTTCATCCTCTGCGGTCTCTGCACATCGGTCATGTGGGGCGCCATCTTCAACCTTGCTGTAGAGGGACTTGGCAAATACACCTCAATCGCTTCCGGTCTTTTCATGGTGATGGTTTGCGGTGGAGGTATCCTTCCTCTCATCCAGGGTGCTGTCGCTGACGCGTCCAACTATCTGATGAGCTACATTGTCATTGTGATTGGAGTGGCTTACATCCTTTGGTATGCCCTCTTCGGTTCTAAGGTAAAGAAGACCGCTTAATTTATAATCTATCCCAGTAAAACATAATCTACCAGGACTAATCATAAAATATCATGGAACAGACTTTAGTAATAGGAATAGATGTTGGTGGACAGACCACCAAATGCGGTGTGGTTGATGCACGAGGTACCGTTCTGGCTCAGACAGTTATCCGTTCGGACACTTACACTTCCGTTGAACCTTACATCGAGGAGCTTGCTGCTGCCTTGAAGAAAATCATAACTGATGCTAATGCGGAAGGCCAAATTCGTGGAATTGGAGTCGGAGCACCTAACGCCAACTACTACACTGGTGAGGTAGAGAATGCAGTGAACCTTTCTTGGGGTCGCGCAGGTGCCATACCTTTCGCTAAGATGCTTACCGAGGCGATGGGTGGAATCCCTGTGACTCTTACAAACGATGCGAATGCCGCAGCCATGGGTGAGATGACCTATGGAGCTGCAAGGGGCATGAAGAATTTCATCATGATTACCCTTGGCACTGGTGTCGGAAGTGGAATCGTCATCAACGGTGAGATGGTCTATGGCCACGATGGATTCGCTGGCGAGCTTGGCCACACCACGATAGTACGTCACAATGGCCGTCACTGCAACTGCGGAAGAAACGGTTGCCTTGAGACCTACTGCTCTGCCATGGGAGTTGCCAGAACCGCTCGCGAGTGGCTGGACATGAGCGATCAGCCGTCCTCACTCAGAAGCCTTGACAACATCACCTCTAAGGATGTCTATGAGGCTGCGAAGGAAGGCGATGCCCTTGCAATCAAGATCTTTGAATATACCGGCACACTCCTCGGCCAAGCTTTCGCTGACTTCATCGCGTTCTCCGCACCTGAAGCCATCGTCCTCTTCGGAGGCCTCGCGAGAAGCAAGGAGTTCCTCACCGAACCGATCCTCCGTTCGATGAACGACAACGTTCTCTCTCTTTGGAAGAACAAGGTCCAGCTAGTGTATTCTCAGCTCAAAGAGTCCGACGCTGCCATCCTCGGTGCCTCCGCCCTCGCCTGGGAACGATAGCTGCCCCTCAGAGAGCAAGCTCTTGTAAATGAATATTCTGACGCACCCTCCTCCAACTCGTATCGGGTAGAAGGAGGGCGCGTCTTGTTCCACGAAACCTGATGACATTTCTTTTTTCGTGTCTAGTCCAAAACCCTGTGTAAAAGGAAGGTGACGATCTTGCTGATTAATTTCTCGCGCCAACATCAAAGTCAACGCTGACAGTTATTGAGGTAATTTGCTGATGGCATGTCACCGGTTGATTTAATATTTTGTCCGGTGAAAGCCTTGTTGGCCGGACAAAATGCAGAAATAATTCACTTTGTCCGGCCAGAGCGCAATTCACCGGACAAACAGCGCTGAGTGATTATAGAAGGAGAGAATCTTACAAAAGGCTTTCAGTCACATGTCGAATTAGGACCTGTGAAATCTATGCTGGGCTGTAAAACTAAGGGCAAAGGAATCGGATTTTCATGGGAACGAGCCATTCAGGTGCTTCGGATAGGTTTTAACGTGAAGGCGTTCCGTAAATTAGCACCGACATCAGCACGAGTGGACCGCTATTAGGACTCGTCTCCGCTTGAACCCAGACAGAGACCGCAAGGCACAACTTAAAAGACATCCGATAATAAACTTCGGAATCATCGTGTACCCTGACATGAGACCGCAGGGCATCTGGATACGGGTTTACATTCTAGTGCCGGAGGGAATGTACGACATTCTTAGACTATAATGTCGTTCAAAACCGACAAATGGAGGGGTTCGATGGCATTTCGCGGCAATATTGTCGTTCTGCCTCTCAACTTTTAGTCTGTTCCCTGACCAGAGGTCGATGATGCGGCTAAATGTCTATCTGGGCGTGATTTATAAATCATTGTTGATAAATAGTTTAACCATAAGCCTTCAGCTGTTTAATACTCAAGACAAAGTGCTAACTATATGATAATTAATGCATTTTGCACCACTCATTGACACAGAACGTGTTGCGTTTAGGCATAGAGTGGGAGATATTAATTCCTATGAAAATGAAGGATCAGACAATGCTTTACCTTGCGTTGGCACTGCTGCTAGGAGGACATGGCGGCCCTTTACCCGGATAGGGCGCGCGAAGCGCGTAGGCCGCCATGCCCTCCAAGCAACGATGCTCCCTTACCGGAAAAGCCTCCCTTACCGGAGAAGTCCCAACTCAACTGTGGCAGCCTCCTGCAACGCAATGCTTCTTAAGAAGTCTTTCAGGGCACAACTCAGAGGAGTTTCAGATATTAAGTATATTCCTGTACAGGCTATCAAAGATATATGCCTAAACACATACTGTTGGACTTGATCCTCCTGCACTCCACTTTTTTGTTATTATTACTTCTTATTTTACTATCTTTGTAACCGTGGTTACTGTAACCACGGTTGCGTTAATTATAGGTTGTATGAAATTTTATGATAGAGAGGCTGAAATCGAGGCCTTGAGGAAATATGAGAGAATGTCTGCACAGAATGCGCAGATGATTGTAGTCACTGGGCGCAGACGCATCGGAAAGACCACTCTTATGAAAAAGGCTTTCAATAAGATTCCGTTCTTGTATTTCTTTGTGGGCAAGAAAAGCGAGGCCTTGCTCTGTGAGGAACTTGCTGACATTGTGCGTGATGTGTTGGGGGAGGATTTGGGCGACTTTGCTTCATTCAAAAGGCTGTTTTCAGCGATTATGGGGATATCCAAACGTCGGAATTTCACATTGGTTCTTGATGAGTTTCAGAATCTGAAGTATGCAAACAATGCGATATTCTCTGATTTTCAGGATGTGTGGGACAGTAACAAGCAGGATAGCAGGATAAATCTTGTAATATGCGGCTCCATATATTCGAAGATGAAAAAGATTTTTGATGACAAGGATGAGCCGCTTTATGGCAGAGCCACTGCGCGTTTCAAGATAAAGCCGTTTTCTATTGGCACGATTAAGGAGATTTTGAGAGACTATAATCCTGATTACACACCGGATGACCTGCTATGTTTGTATATGATTACCGGTGGAGTCGCTAAATATGTGGAACTGCTGATGGATCAGAATGCTGTCTCAAAAGAGAGCATGATCAATGCAGCGGTGTCTTTAGGTTCATATTTTATTGATGAGGGTAGGGAACTGTTCTCGGATGAGTTCGGTAAGGATTATGGGAACTATTTCTCCATACTTGCTGCTATTGCTCAAGGACATACGTCCCGTGGTGACATAAAAAGTTATGTGGGTTTTGAGACCGGAGGCTATCTGGACAGATTGGAGGTGGACTATAACATTGTGTCTAAGCGTAAACCTTACCAGGCGGGGGACAACACGCGCAATGTAAGGTATGGCATATCAGATAATTTCCTGATATTTTGGTTCAGATTCATCTATAAGTACAGGAGTGCGGTCGAGATAGGCAATATGGATTTTGTCCGTGAAAAGATATTCGCTGATTATGAGACCTTCTCCGGCTTTTGTCTGGAACGTTATTTCCGTCAGAAATATATGGAGACAGGGCAGTATAATGTCGTGACAAATTACTGGGAGTCAGGAAGGAATGGCGCGGTTGGTGAGAACAATGAGATAGATTTGGTCGCAGTTGATGAAAATGAGAAACATATAGTGATCGGGGAATGCAAGCGTAATCCTAAGAAGATCAATATGTCTATCCTAAAAGATAAGGCCAGATCAATAGCCTCTCGTCACAAGAATTGGCGGATTGAATATTCCACCCTTTCGCTGCGTGATATGTGATTGATGTGTAGTGAGCGCATTGTACCGTTCTGGCTCAGACAGCCATCCGTTCGGACACTTACACTTCCGTTGAACCTTACACGCTCTTGACGAATATTCAATTGTAAAGTTTGTCGAACGCTGAAACTTATATAAATGATTCAAAGTAGTTTTCTGATTCTGTTGCCGTTATTATCTTGTTACTGTAATCGCGGTGGCGTTAAAAGTAGATCTGGCTTTCATCAACTTGATCTGCATTGATGAACATAATGTAATAGATTGGCATATATGTTATCTTTCCATAAGTGCGTATTTCTCTGGAGTTTGACAGAATAAGACCGGATTTGATGTTGTAATCTGAAACTCTCAGAAGGTTGTCAATGGCGCTGTGGGTTGTGTAGTTTTTACCGGATTTGACCTCAATCGGCAGGACACTTGTGTTTTTATAGTCATCGATCAGAAAATTGGCCTCGCCTTTCTGTTTGTTGTCATAATAGAAGAGATTGTACCCGTGCGCCTTTAGTTCCTGTGCGATGACACTTTCATAGACGGAACCCAAGTTCACACCTTCCCCGTCCGAAAGAACCGGACGGACATTGTTTCTGTAGAGTTGTGCCGTAAGCAGTCCGACATCGTTCAGATAGAGTTTG
>CAKUSF010000104.1 GCA_934678915.1 uncultured Bacteroidales bacterium | reverse complement strand
TTGATCCTGTAAAGAATAGGGTCACGGAACATCATATTCGGGGAGGCCATATCGATCTTCGCGCGGAGAACCTTCTCACCGTCAGCGTACTTGCCGGCCTTCATCTCCCTGAACAGCCGGAGGTTCTCCTCCACGCTGCGGTTCCTGTAAGGGCTTTCGGTGCCAGGCTTGTCCACGGTGCCGCGTCCCTTGCTGATCTCCTCCTGTGTCTGGTCATCAACATAGGCCTGGCCACGCTCGATCATCTGCTCGGCCCAGGCGTAGAGCTGGTCGAAATAGTCGGAAGCGTAAAGTTCCTTGTCCCAGTGGAATCCGAGCCACTGGATATCTTCCTTGATCGAGTCAACATATTCAGTGTCCTCCTTGGTCGGGTTGGTGTCATCGAAGCGCAGGTTGGTCTTGCCGCCGTATTTCTGCGCGAGACCGAAGTTGATGCAGATGCTCTTCGCGTGTCCGAGATGGAGGTACCCGTTAGGCTCCGGAGGGAAACGTGTCATCACGCTCTTCACTCTTCCGGATTTAAGGTCATCCTCAATTATCTCTTCAAGAAAGTTGAGTCTTTTCGGCTCCTCAGCCGTAGGATTTTTCGCTTCTTCCATTGTTCTGTCAGTATTAAACTCACAAAAATACAAAAATATTCCGCTGGTTGTCTCTTTTCCGCGGTGAAATCATCAAGTGATTGATTTTTGAAGGCCACTTGATAAAAATGTTAAGTATAGTTAGAAATTTTTCTTATTTTTGTGAAACTATACTTTAATAGTGTGTGTTATGGAAATAGATCTAATAAAACGGATTATTCTTGAAAAACAGAGGGAAGTATTTGACTATCAAGTACAGGATAGAAATGTGACTTTCGATGAGAGTGTCTGCTATGTTTTGGTTGGGCCAAGGCGTGCAGGTAAGTCTTTTTTACTTTACCATGACATACAGGAACATGTCCGAACTGGGAAGGCCAAACGGGAAGACATCATATATCTTAATTTTGAGGATGAAAGAATATCGAGCATAAGGGCTTCTGAACTAGGTATGTTGCTAGACGCCTATTCTCAACTCTTCGGAGAAGTCAAACCGTTAGTCTATTTGGATGAGATTCAGAATATCATAGGATGGGAAAAGTTCGCTAGGAGGTTGGCTGATTCGAAATATAGGGTGATGATTACTGGAAGTAATGCGAAGATGCTTAGTTCAGAAATAGCCACGACGTTGGGCGGGCGTTATATTCCTAAGGATATTTTCCCCTTTTCTTTTGAGGAGTATCTTTTGTATGAAGGCATTTCTCTTGGCAGGAATTGGCTTTATGATTCAGTGATTTTGTCCAAAGTGGCTCGCGCTTTCGCTAAATATCTACATTCCGGAGGCTTTGCTGAGTCATTCAATTTGCTAGATAGCAGGGAATGGCTGACATCATTATATCAGAAGGTCCTTTTGGGTGATGTTGTGGAACGGAATGGGATCAGAAATTCGAACGCTCTGCGGCTTTTGGCCAGAAAGTTGGCAGACAATGTGATGCAGCCGTGCTCATTGCAGAGACTTAGGCATATTATTGTTTCTTCGGGAGAAAGTCTAAGCCTGCCTGCTCTTAAGGATTACTTGTCTTTCATGGAGGAAGCCTATTTGATGTTTTCTCTGCCCAATCTTGTCTCTCCTTTCTCCGAGCGAGAGACTATCCGCAAGCGTTACTTCATGGATAATGGGATTCTGAACCTATTTCTGATTGATGGTGAGACCAAATTGCTGGAGAATGTTGTTGCAGTTAGTCTGAATGTTAAGTACACAAACACGAAAGATGAAACAAGGCTTTTCTATTACAATAAAAATATAGAGGTCGATTTTTGTGTCCCAGAAGATAAACTAGCCATACAAGTCTCATACAGCATCGACAGCCTTGCTACGTATGACAGGGAAGTTGGTGGATTGGTGAAATTCATCAAAGCAAATCCTGAATATCGTGGATTGATCATCACGATGTCCGATGAGATGGAGATAACGGAAGGGAATGTTTCCATTCAGGTGCTGCCAGCGTGGAAGTGGCTCTGCACGCGGTAGCGATTTCAGAACAGACTCATCACGGCTGCTGCCAAATGACTTCTGGACTCGGTGTCTGCCGTTAGCTTTGGATACGACCTAGATAGGCACTGTCTCGTTCCTATTCTGCTTCTGTCTGACAAACATGCTACGAAGGGCGTCATTTGTCGTGGGACACCTAAATCAAGGAAGCAATATGGCTCTCACGTAGCTGTGGGGCCGATTGCTAGCCTAAAAGACATAAACTGCGGGAAAATATTATCTTTCGCTTGGAATGCTATCATTAATAGTTATATTTGTAATATAAAATGTTTTATTAATTATTATATGAAAAACAAACTATTTATTTTGATTTGCATTGTTTTGTCAATAGCTCTTGGGTCATGTTCAAAAACTCCAGCGCGTATCCTTGACGGAGGGTATAGTTTCGGAGAGATCTACTTTCTGACGAATAATGTGCTCATTGAGGCCCACGAGTCGGTCCTCAATGTCCCCGCTACGAAAGGCTTCACTGATTTGGAGATTGTTTCCTATGGACTTTACAAAATTGAAAAATTAGGAGGGGACTCCAACATTTCATTGGAAAAACGATTCTTTGTTCCTGCTTCAGAGTCTGAATTGTTCAAAGTCGAATCATCGGAACAAACCAAGCGGTACAAACAAGTTGTGCGGGTGGTGTATTCTTCCAACACTACCTCAAAAAAACGTTCAGCGACTTTCCGTCTGTATTCAAATGGTGGAAATGGACATGCTGCTGATATTACATTCGAGCAGAAAGATAGATAAAACCGATTTGCTTGATTCGAGTATTCTAAATATTAAACTGATTATTATGAAAGAAATGAAAGCGCACATTCTGTCGGTTTTGACAGTCATTGTAAGCACTATGGTATTGATAGCTTGCCACAAAGAGACGAATATTATCTATGAATCTGGCAATGGCAGAGAGACCGATGACATTGTGATGGGCATTCCTAAAGAGAACGTTACTCTTACTGATGTGGATGCTGCGACTGTGGCAAAACTTTATTTGAAGAATAAAATTGCAACGAAAACAGTGGCATCTAAGACGATAAAAAATGTAGTGAGCATACCGGATGATTTTGGAGAACCTGCAATTTATGCTATAAATTTTGATGACGGTTTCGTTTGGGTCTCCGCAACTAAAAAACTATGTCCGATTCTAGTCGTTGTCGAGCATGGAACGTTTTCACTGGAGGACTCAAAAGTCGGAATAGAACTGATAAAGCAGGAATACCTCCAGATGATCAGACAAAGTGAAATGACGGATAGCATTCGAAGATTATGGCATCAATACGAAGAATCGGTATGCAATTCAGAGGTAAGAACGCGAACAAGTTCTGAATTTGAAGATGAGCTTGCAAATCTTAAAGAATATGCGTGGGAGGAGGGTTATAAAGTCTATCGTTTGTCAGATGCTGCGGATAACGATATGCCACAAGGCATCATAAATGGTTTTGAAGATATAGCTTGTGATGCTTATGCAGGAACATCATTCGATGGCGGTGAATACGATTACACGCAAACAGCGTATGTGTTGGAAAGGAACTTTGAAAGAGAGCTGCAATATGGTCCATTAACATCTACGAAATGGAACCAAACATCACCATATAATTCATTGGTTCCTGGTGAAAAATTGCTTGGTTGCGTAACCGTTGCCACTGCACAATACATGCGTTTCAACAAACAGCCTTCCCTTTATCGAACAAAAGATGGCACGATATGTTATTGGCATAACATGCCGGATAATACTTCGAATGCTACCCTTTCAACATTCTTGGCAGATTTACGCCAAAAATTAGATATTAACGATGGCGGTTACGGCTCTGTTGAAGATATTGCACCACTGCTTAATTTGGAGTTTGGGTACAATGTTAAGATTTATGACTATAACATAAACCGATTGGACTATCCATTATCTATTAATAAAGTAGTAATCTTGAGAGGGGTGACTTCAGATGATGAAGGACATGTCTGGATTTGCGACGGGCTCCGTTACCAGAAGTTCGGTGGGGTGGAATATAATTTATATGTGTTGGATCCTCAGAAATGCCCCAACTTTGATTATGTAAACATTAAAACTGAACTTGACGATACTTACACAACTACTCCATATTGTCACATGAACTGGGGCTGGGGTGGAAATTACGATGGTTGGTACTATGGGAGCAATTGGAATACTGGCAATGGTAATTTTGTAAAGGAGCGGAGGATGATTTACTAACTAAAGCCATACACCATGAGTTTGGAATGTAGAAAGATTAAGTTTGCCATGCTCGGAGCGGCTGTGATTGCGGCTATCGCCTGTGAGGAAGTCGTGCCGTATCCGGACACGGGGGCGGAGGATATGATGCTGCTTGAGGGTGTGGCGGATGAGGGAGCTTCAGAGTTTACGGTCAGGAGGATATTCCCGATTTCGGAAAAGCATTTCGTGGCTCGCAAGGACAAGATTGTGTTGGACGCCACGATGAGCTTGACTGTCAATGGCAAGAAGATTGAGACAACGTGCACGAATGATTCGCTGTCATGTGTGTTCTCCACGGATTATAAGTTTCAAGCTAAGGACAAGATTTGTGTCAATGTTTCAGCGACGGGTGTGCCAGATGTTCGCTGCGAAGCAACGGTGCCGGATGTCCCTGAGGTTATAGATATGTCTTACGGCTTTTCTGATGATGACATGTTGACTTTCAGTGCGATGGTTCAGACTTGCCCACAGAGGATGGACGGCTATGTGTATTTCCTTGAGATGGAGACGGAGAAGATGGAATATGTTGACGGCATACTGAAATCAAAATCAATTGTTACCAACGTTCATAACCTCAATAGGACTGTTTTAAGTTGGAAAACCATCAACTACAATAATCATCCGGTCATAGGTTATGAGGATGCGGATGACAATGGAATTCATCATCTGAACACTGAGGCCGAATTGTTTAGATCGTTTGAAATGCGTGATGGAGAAGGACATGTCATCAGGACGGAATACAGTGTCAGACGCGTCCGCTTTTGCGCATGGCATCTTTCAACCGCACTGTACCTGAGCTTGAAGACCACCAAGAATAATAAGGACTACAGCCAGGATTCACAGATCTCATTTGTGACTCCTCTTGAATATTCAAACGTAACCGGTGGCAAGGGGGCTGTCGGGGCAGTGTCTGTTTACAGATCTGAATGGAGGGATCTATAATGTGGAAACATTTTTCGGCAGCGATGATTTTGCTGATACTCTGCACGGTCACGAGTGCTCAGGACGGGCGTAGGAGCTCCATGACGAAAATCGACACCATCAAGTCTTCCATCATCGTTGAGGACATCAGGCGTCCAGCAGTCAGAACCCAGACCGGGATGCTCAAGCTGATCAAGGATGATTTCAATTTCAAGTCCGTGCTCGGCACTCCTGACGTGATGAAAACAATTCAGATGCTTCCGGGAGTCGCTCAGGGCACAGAGATGAAATCCGATTTGTACGTCAGGGGAGGAACTGGTTCTGATAATCTATATCTTCTTGACAATGTGCCAGTTTATCAGCCAGGACATTTTCTTGGAATGTTTTCGGTTTTCAATACCGAGATGCTCAGCACGGTAGATTTTTACAAAAGCGGATTTCCCGCCAAATACGGTGGCAGGACATCCTCAGTGATAGATGTCGGTATAAAGGAGGGCGATCTCTATAAGACAAGCGGGATGTTCTCTGCTGGTGTCACGGACGGTAGATTCCAGATTGAAGGTCCAATCAGAAAAGGTCGGTCTTCTTACAACATAGCTTTCCGCCATGGATGGGTGGAAACCATGGTGAAACCGTTGCTCAATAAGTTCAATGTCGATGAAGCCTACATGTCGAACGACATCACGAAAGACGGTCACTACGGCTTCAGTGACCTTGACGCCAAGGTGACATGGATTCTGAGAGATTCGGACAAACTGACTTTTAACACATTTCTTAGTTTTGACTACATGATGCTGTCTGGAGAAGACGGTAAGGATCTGATGGACTACGATAAGTACGATGGGAATTCCATCTGGGGTAACGGAATCCTTTCCGCCAATTGGCACCATAAGGTTTCATCAAGGACGGACTTTGTGGCTACGACCTATGTTACAGACGGACTCTGTGACATCTATCACAGAAGTGAGCGTTCCTATGGAACGGACACCAGGTCCGAGAAAGACGATAATGTTTCAAATGTGTTGGACTTCGGGACGAAGATAAACGTTGGAACGAGACTTAAAGGGCATAATCTGCGGTATGGGGCCGCTGCTGTTTTTCACAGATATGGCGCGTTCAGAAGCAGCGAGCAGCAGACCTCAACATCAAGCGGCTTTTTCACGGACAACATTTCAGAAAAAATCAACAATGGCAGAAATGCTCTGGAATTGATTGTTTACGCAGAAGACGAGATGAGGCTGGCAAGATGGCTCAGTGTGAACGCTGGTCTGCGTTACCAACTGTACAAGGTGACAGGAAAGGCTTACAATTTTTTGGAACCGAGAGTCGCTGCGAGTTTTAACCTGTCGAGATCCACTTCTCTGAAACTGTCATATTCAAAAATGAATCAGCCGGATCATCTGATCATGTCATACATGATGGATTTTCCCGGCAACTTCTGGATGCCTTCCACGTTGAGGATGAGGCCGATGAGCTCGGACCAGTACGCAGTGGAACTGGATTTTCGTCCGGACAGGGTTTGGTACGTCAATGTCGCTGGATTCTACAAAGACATGCGGAATGTCTCTGAATATTTTGGGAGCAAAGCTCGTTTCCCTGACCAAGATTCCTGGGAGACGCTTTTTACTCAAGGAGAGGGGCGCGCCTATGGCGCTGAGATCTATGCGGAACTGCGCAAGGGACGGTTCGACATCTCCGGATCCTACACCTTGTCATGGTCAGAACGCTGTCACGAGGTTTTCTTCCCAGAATGGTACCCAGACCGCTTTGACAACAGACATAAGATTACTTTTAACGCGATCTACAAGGCCCATGAGCTTATCAACATCTATCTCAACTGGACTTATCATTCTGGGAATAGACTGACGCTCCAGTCTTATTATTACCCAGAATCTGATTGGCATGATGAGAATTTGATAATTTACGAGCCGATCGGTGCGTCATCCCCGAACAATTACTCATTCCCGGCTTATCATCGTCTTGATGTCGGCATTGACTTCAAGGCTACAAGCAAGAGGGGAAGAGATTATCTTGTAAGCTTCGGATGCTACAATGTCTATGGAAGAAAGAACCCCATGTACGCGCAAGTCGAAGAGTCGGCCTACGGAGGCTACGGACTTAGGCTGACATCCGTGTTCTCAGTCCTCCCGACAATAAGGTACACGTTGTTTTTCTGACGCTAGCGACCTCTTTCGAGGACCTCAAGGCACATGCGGCTGTTGTGGTAGGGGCATTTCCAGAAGCCAGCGCGGTCGTCGGTGGTGTTGGGGGTGCCAT
>CAKUSF010000103.1 GCA_934678915.1 uncultured Bacteroidales bacterium | reverse complement strand
TGCAATCAGTTGATTTCAGCCGGGCATAGGGTTGAATATGGCGGCCTTAAGACGGGTGATTTCAAGATTGATGGAGACATTGTTGTCGAGGTCGGTGGCGCGGACAAAGGGTACGACCAAATAAAGAACGAGAATGGCGCATACATAGCTGCTGATGACATAGAATCGACATTTTTCCGTAAGATTCCGCTTTGGGCTTTCGGCTGTCTGTATTAGAAGAGATGAAAAGGATCGGCTTCATGTGCGAATATATTCACAGACCCGGAAACCGTAATTTGTGAATTTTTGCCTAAGTTTGGGTAAATGTGTGAAATGAATTGACTGTTATGAGAAAACTGTTGGGCATATTCATTGCTTTTGTTGTGACATCATTGACGGCCATTGGGCAGCCAAAAATGACATACCATGAGTTTGGAGAATTATACCGCACCGAAGGGTTGTTGAGTGACATAGACTCTCTGCTTGGAGCGACCAAACAGATGTGTTCATTCAGATTCGATGATGCTCCGCCTGTTGTGGCGGCATATCTTGAACGGTTGGATAATAAATCAAGCACCCCGGAAAAGGAGAAGATGGAAGAAATAATTCCGTTGATGTTGGATTATGTCAAAAGGCTTGAGAGTGAGCATCCTGACTCGGACAAAACTATGATCGTTCAGGCCGAATTGGGCTACATCGGATTCACGACTGGGATTGACAGCCTGGCCAGATACAGTATTAAGGCTAACAAGAATGCATCTAGCACCGGAAAAAGTGTCCTGTTGTCTTTGTATTTTTCATTGGATGAGCGTAGGTATGCCAGAAACCCGTACGTGATTTTTGGGGATGCTATGATTCAAGCTGGGATGCCAGTCTATGCCCTGGTATTCTATAGTCAGGCGTTCCCTCTGGACATTTACAGCAAGAAATATCTTTACGACACGACTCCTGAAAACATATACCATAGAATCCGATCATCTCCCTGTCAGATCGCCTATAAATCAATGCTTTCCTATCCGCTGCAGATGTGGCGGTTGGCCAAGGCCGCGAAGCTGATCGGAGATCCTGTTTATGCGGATTACCTCAATGAGGCGTTCCGGGGCGTTGTGGAGCGGGTTCTCAATGCTTATGACGCTATGGATTCAGAGCGTCAGGCTTGGTTGATGGAACTTTATGGCCTGATGTTCCTGATGTTGTACGCCAACCCGGATCCTGCGTGGGCTTATGATGCCGCATTATTCATCAAGGGCTTCACCAACACGATCAAATCTGACAAATTTCCCGGACATGATTCAGCGGCGGAGTCTGCGCAGTTTGATAGACCCCCAGTGTATCATGATGGGCACATGATGGTCTCGCGGACATATTCAGATGTTGTGAATGCTCTTGGAAAAGGAGAATATGCCATTGAGTTCCTTAGGGTGGAACCTGTTGGCGGCAAGGTGGCTGAATATGACGCCTTGCTTCTGTCTCATTCTTCCAGCAAACCATTGAGGGTTCACCTTTGCGGAGAGGATGAGCTTAAGGCAGCGTTGGAGACACCTCAGTCAAATCTGTACGGCATTGAATCCAAAACCTTGTTCAATCTGGTCTGGCGACCTCTGCTCCAGCATATTCCCAAAGGAAGTTTCATAACATATTCACCGGACGGGCTTTTGAATATGTTTGCTTTGGATCTGGCCAGCGATGGGAAAAGGAGGGTCGCAATGATGTATTCCACCCATAGGGTATCTTCCACCAGAGAAGTTTGCAGGAATCCGACTCCTGACAAAAATCATGACGCTGTCCTGTACGGTGGTTTGCAGTACGAGATGACTGAGTCGGAAATGTTGGAGCGTAGCACCCGATATCGGGAAAGTCCTCGTACACTGCTTAGGGGCTTGGAAGACATCGACAGGAGAGGCTGGGCCGCTCTCCCTGGCAGTGGGAAGGAGGTTGGTGAGGTGGCCGCCATCCTTTCGTCCAATGGCCACCAGGTCAGAACTTTGGAAGGGATGGAGGGAACCGAAGAATCATTCAAGAGTTTGTCCGGCAGCTCTCCGATGATTCTGCATCTTGCCACCCACGGGTTCTACTACGCCAAGGGACACGAGGGTGACAACTGGTACTATGAGCGGCTTCTCTTGCAGGGAAGCAAATTCGGCCCGTTGGTCAGAAGAGGTCTTGTGCTTGCCGGTGGTCAGAGGGCATGGCTTGGGAAGCCGGTCCCAGATAATATTGAGGATGGAATACTACTCGCCGAGGAGATTGCGGACCTCGACCTGAGCGGCACGAAGCTTCTGACTCTTTCGGCTTGCGAGACCGCACTCGGTGATGTCACTCCAGAGGGAGTCGCTGGCCTTCAGGCCGCGTTCAAGAGAGCTGGAGTCGGTACGATGCTGGTTAGCCTTTGGAAAGTGGACGATGACGCCACGCGAGAATTTATGACGGCTTTCTACCGGAGTCTGGGCGAAACCAGGCTATATGGTGAGGCCATTCAAGCCGCACGCCGGCATATGCAATCCTCCTCCAAATATTCAAATCCGTACTATTGGGCCGGGTTTGTCATCATAGATTGATTGCACAATGACTTGTCGTGACTTGGATCCGTTTCGAGGGTTCCCAGATTTTTAGGAATGTCTGGTCAAAGAGTGTTTAGGAATAAATGCCTGCCGATTTCATGGAGATATTAAGTTCTCGGAAAGAGCGTGGCGGGCATCTCGCTGAAAATGAGCTACTTGACAAGTTGTCTTTAGCTGGGTTGCACTAAAGGTGATTGCTTAACTAGCTGTGCGCTAGTTGCTTATCTGCCACGGCATCACGGTTGATTTTGGTGACGAACAATGCAGAGATAGTAAAAGGAGAGGGCAATGCCTCTCCTTTTATCTATGTGCTCAAATCAAAAATCTTAGCGATATCTCCTTTTCCAATATTTACAGCCGTTATACTGAATAGTGAGTGTCCTCACATTTCCATCATGACTGTAATTACCTTTTGTGATTTCACCTGCAAACCAGTTCTCGGTGTTAATCGCTATAGCAGTCACTTATTTCGCCTTAATCACGGAGAGCAGGTTTTTCGCTGCCCTGCTGAGGGATTTCTCTAGCCTCAGGTTGAAAGTGGAACCCCTTCCGCCTTCGGCTCTGATTTTTGACGAAGCGAGTTTCTCTAGGGTGGAATTGTCGTAGAGATAGGCCCATCCTCTGAGTTCCGCGTCATCCTCATCAGCAGAGACAACCTCCATTATTATGGAATATTTCACATCCTTATTGTCAAAAATCAAATCACTTTGCATGGAATTCAAGTTGCTGATCAATGATGCCTCATAAGCGGAAATCTCTGCTCTGGATCCGCCATCGTCGAGGTATCTTGAAACCATCGGGGACAAAGCCAATGAGAAACCAACTTTGCTGACATCCTTGATAGGAGCCCATGAGCCGCTTTCCTTATTGTCAAGGTCGTTGAAGCGGAAAACAAAGTCTTGTCCGTTCACAGGAATGACAACTTCGGCCTCTTCGCTTGAGTTATTGTCAAAAAGGACAAAGCCTGAAAGATAGAATCCGGGATTAAGGTCATCCGCCACCAGATAACTGTCGGACAGCACAGACATTTCTTCGGCCAGGGCATTCTCGTAGGATTGGACGTTCTGATTGGCGATTTGTTGTGCGTATAATGCATTGGCGTTGCTGTATTGACTGGTGACGGCCACTGTCCCATTGTTGGTGACTGTGGCGGCAGCACTATTGCCTGCATAACCAGCAGCTACTCCTTGGGCTACAGCATACCAAAAACCTTTGGACCTATGTCGTTTGTCAATCTTGTTTTTGAATTCATTCCCGGAGACACTTCTGACTGAGGCCCGTTTGCCGCTCTTGTCTTTCTGGTACATCTTGACAGCAGTGGGGTCAAAATCTATCGTCTCCAAGGAACTGTTGCCAAGGAATATGTCCAAGCGATAGTACTTCCCATATTCCCTGATAGGGTGAAGCTGTGCGGCGACACTGACACTTCCGTCAGAATATGACTGCCACAACTGGCCACCTGACAGGACATTATAACGGTCGGACTCGTGCAATGTCACATGGTATGGTTTTCCATTGTCATCCACACGGGACATATTCCCCTTGCTGTCATAGAAGCATCCCCATTCTTCGGTAGGGACACCATCCTCGTACATCCTCTCATAACGTCCACCGTCCTCGTGATATTCGCTGTATTTCCCGTTTAGCTTTCCATTCACGTACTGGCATTCAATCTGAAGATTCCCGTTCTTGTGATACTGCTTGATGTTCCCGTCGAGCACAAATGAGCCATCACCATCGATGCCCACTACTTTTCCTCCGGTCCGGAATTTCTCCCCGGTACAATAGTAATCCCTGAACATCTTAGGAAAAGAGTTCCCGGATTCTATGATCCGGTAGTAGTCAGCAAATTCCTTCACTTTGACAACCTGTCCGTCGCTGTCGTAATAGATCGTTTCGACATCCTGAGCTTTGGCGGTCATCATTGAGATGACCGCCCCGATGACACAAAGAATAACTGTTCTTTTCATTTTTGAAATATCTTTTGATTAAAAACATTCTTGGATTTAATGCCGGATTATCTGAAAGGTAAACAGTAAATTGTGAAATATTGCCTATTTTTGTGTACATGTGCGAATGAAATGTTAAGAACGACTATCTGCATATTCCTGATTCTTCTGTCCTCTGTCACCGTGGCAGCGCAGGAGAGGCGTGCCCTGTTGGTCGGGATAGGAGAGTATCCGGTTGGGTCGGGGTGGACGAGGGTGCATGGGGACAATGATGTCAGGATCGTGCGGGAGTTTCTGCTGGGGCAAGGGATGAAAGGGGAGTGCATAGAGACTATCACCAATGAGTCAGCGACGAAGATGAGGATTCTGTCGGCATTGGGGAGGTTGGCCAAGACAGCCGGCAAGGGCGATGTGGTTTATATTCATTTCTCCGGCCACGGGCAGCAGGTTACGGATCTTGACGGTGACGAGGAGGACGGGTTTGACGAGGCTTGGGTGCCTTACGATGCGGGAAAGAAATATGTCGCTGGGGTCTATGAGGGTGAGAATCATCTGATTGACGATGAACTCAATGCCTACTTGCTGAAGCTGCGCGGGAAAGTCGGTCCGAAGGGAAGGATCACTGTCGTTTCTGATGCCTGCCACAGCGGAAGCGGCTCAAGGGGGCAGGAGGAGAATGAATATTTCCGCGGAACTGACGAGAAGTTCATCATTCCGATGCGGTCGGTGCCTGAAACCGGCAAGAGCAATCCGGTCAAGTGGCTGTTCGTCGGGGCGTGCAAATCCTACCAGACGAACTACGAGTGCAAGGCTCCGGACGGACAGTTCTACGGCTGTCTGTCCTACGTGATAGCGGGCAGCGATGTTGACCTCTCCACGACTCATTACTCCGATGTGCTGACGCTGTGGACTGATGCGATGGATAAAATCGTCCGCTATCCTCAAGAAATTGACATTGAAGGGAATCCGCTTGGAAAAGCTATGTCGGTTTTTGAAGATGATCCGCTCAAGGCGGTCCCTGAGCTTGTCGAAGGGCACCGACCTTCCAAAGGCAGAAATACATCCGAAACAATTCTCTGAATATGACCGATGCAGACTACATAAAAGGTTTCCGTGACAACGATGACCGTGTGATCGGGCAGTTCTACAAGAAGTCCAGGCAAGTCTTCTTCGCATATTTCAAGAAGGCATATTCCAAAGACGAAGCCTACATCACAGAGCTGTTCCAAGACTCGTGCATCGAACTCTGGCGCAACGTGCAGAATGGCAGGCTGACGGTTCAAGGACTGACCTGCGCTTTGGAAACTTACCTCTTTTCCATTGGAAGGCACCTGATGATGTCAAGAGACCGAAAGGCAAGCAAATGTACTGAATATCAAGAGTCCATAGAAGGAAAGGACATGTCCGCGAACGATCAAGAAGAAGCGTCAAGCCGTAGCGAATTACTTGACTTTGTCGTCCGGATGGTTAATTCTATGAAATCTCCCTGCCGTAAACTCCTTGGAGCGCAGTACTGGGACAGGCTTTCCGGAGCCGAAATCGCAAAGAAACTCGGCTACAACAGCGCGGACTCTGTCAAGGCTCAGAAATTCAAGTGCATGCGGAAGCTCAGGGAGATGGTTGAGAAGTTTAAGAAATTATAGGCGAAGCGATGACTGACATAGAACGAAATAACAGGATTGATGAATATCTCATCGGAGCGATGCCCGAAGACGAGAAGGCGGCCTTTGAGAAGGAACTGCGTGAGGATGAGACTCTTCGCGGCGAGGTTGAGGCCCAGCGAACCATTGCCGAAGCGGTTCAGACAGCCCATTTGAAGAATATGCTCGCGGACGTTGAGGCAGATCTTCAACGTAAGCGCATCCTGCGCAGGGTGATCATATGGACATCCTCCGCTGCAGCTTCCATAGTCATCATCCTGACAGGCTATTCCATCCGGCAATCCAATGCCATCAAAGCCATCGGCAGCGAGTGCTTCTCCGAACTGGTGCCTCCTGTCTCCCGTGACGGCAACTCGCTTGACAGTCTTCTCACACTTGCATATTCACAAATCGCTGCCAATGAATATTCCTCCGCGTCATCAGCCCTTGCTGGGGCCCGTCTCCAGATTGAGGGAGGCCTTAATACTCCGGCTGCCGATGACGAGTCCCGTTACCGCCACGCCCTTCTTCAGCAGCACCTCTACGAAGTCGATTGGCTTGAGGCCATCACCTTGATGATGCAAGGCCGGGACAGAAAGGCACACCGTCTGCTTAAATCCATTGCTGACTCGCAGAGTCCATACTCAGAGAAGGCACGTGAAATTCTGAGCCGCTGACGTAAAGCTGTATTATCTTGACAAATGATGCGCTTTTTTTGCCTGACTTGAAGGATAGACTATGCCGTTCTTGATTATTTTCGTAAGTTTGTCTAAAATATTTACTGATAATCAATATTTTAACCATAATGAAAATAGTCAGAATCATTTCAATCACGTTAGCTCTCGCAGTGGCAGTTGGATGCAGCGGTCAGAATTGGAAACAGAATCCGGACGGTGTTACTGTCCAAGTTTCGGACAGAAATAACGATGGACCAGCGTTGGTGCGGCTTCAGGTGAAAGGCGACAATCTTGTAAGAGTCACAGCGACTCCTGAGACCCGGTTCACAGACAGGAAAAGTCTCATCATTGTCCCGTCTGAATCAAAACCGAAATTCACCGTGTCCTCCACTGACAGCACGGTCTCCGTTGTCACTTCATCAGTGACGGCTTCTGTCAGGTTAAGGGACGGAGCGGTCAGTTTCGCGGACAAGAATGGTTCAACTATCTTGGGCGGCAACACGATGTCGTTCACCCCGATTACTGTCGAGGGAAGGCATGAATATTCCTCGCTCTTCACTTTCGATTCTCCGCAGGATGAGGCGTTCTACGGTCTTGGCCAGCATCAGTCCTTGGAGTTTAACCACAAGGGCGGCAACGAGGAACTGTTCCAGTACAACACCAAGGTCTCCATCCCGTTTGTGGTCAGCAACAGGGGCTATGG
>CAKUSF010000102.1 GCA_934678915.1 uncultured Bacteroidales bacterium | reverse complement strand
AACGACCTCAAGGAGTACAAGCAGATCATCCTTGACTGCGACATCGTGGATCCGATTTCCGGCACGAAGAACTGGACCGACGTGCGTCAGTTCAACCTGATGTTCTCCACGCAGATCAGCAACACCGGTGACGCAGACGACAAGATCTACCTCCGCCCGGAGACGGCACAGGGAATATTCATTGAATATCTCAACGTCCAGAAGACCGGCCGCATGAAGATTCCGTTCGGAATCGCCCAGATCGGCAAGGCATTCAGAAATGAGATCGTTGCAAGACAGTTCATATTCAGAATGAGAGAGTTCGAGCAGATGGAAATGGAGTTCTTCTGCCGTCCCGGCACTGAGATGGAGTGGTTCAAGAAGTGGAAGGAGAACCGTATGAAGTGGCATGTCAGCCTCGGAATGGGCGCTGAGAACTACCGCTTCCACGACCACGAGAAGCTGGCTCACTACGCCAACGCCGCCACAGACATCGAGTTCAACTTCCCGTTCGGTTTCAAGGAGTTGGAGGGAATCCACTCACGTACCGATTTCGACCTCGGAAACCATCAGAGACTGTCCGGAAAGAAGATACAATACTTTGATCCTGAGACCAATGAGAGCTATGTTCCTTATTGCGTGGAGACTTCCATCGGTGTGGACAGAATGTTCCTCGCAGTGCTCAGCCATTCCTACAAGGTCGAGCAGCTTGAGGGAGGGGAGAGCCGCGTTGTGCTGAGCATTCCTGCCCCGTTGGCCCCTGTAAAGGTGGCCGTGCTTCCTCTGCTGAACAAAGACGGTCTTCCTGAGAAGGCCCAGGAGGTTATGAACGATCTCAAGTACGATTTCAACTGCCAGTACGATCCTAAGGACTCCATCGGCAAGCGTTACCGTCGTCAGGATGCCATCGGCACACCTTTCTGCGTGACAGTGGACCACGACTCGCTTAACGATAACTGCGTCACCATCCGCGAGCGCGACACCATGCAGCAGAGAAGGGTTCCTATCGCTGAGCTTCGCTCAATCATCGACAAGGAAGTCAACATGAACAACCTGCTCAGAAAACTTTAATTAATTGAATATTTAAATCGTCCGGTCGCTATGGTTCGGCAAGTTACCAAACCATTGAAGCGACCGGGCGCTTCCGTTATAGAGAAGGATTATACGGCATTCAGAAAGGCAAAATATGCTTCTGTTAATAGATGGTAATCGAAATTATGACTATTTTTGAGTTGTTTCTTTGTTTCTGTGAAAGTCTTGAATAGATTAGTCTGGCTAAAGGAGGCAAGGATAGTTGTTCAAATGTATGAATACAATATAATTGTTTGAAAGAATGAAATACACTTTCACTACTTTGCGCTTGATTTTTGGGGCGTTCATCACTGCTGTCTCACTGCTGTTAGGTGGTTGCTTACGTATGGATGATACTAGTATAAGTGACAATGTCTCTTTTCAAACTGAAGCACTCAGAAGTGAACTTAAACGTGGATTGGCAGTTCAAGACAAGAAAGCCATTGATAGTCTAGCCGCTTCCCTTTACCAATATGGATGTGAGACACGGGATTCCAAAGTAATGCTGTACGGAATGGTGGCGAAGGCGCAAAGTTTCTACATTCATGCTGACCAAGCTGATTCAATGATTATTTATCTGACATTGGCTGAAGAAAGGGCCAGACAGGAGAACGATTACTGGGCTTTAGCTACTCTTTACAACATAAAAGGAGCCTATGAGGCTTTTGCGGAAATGGATTATGAAAAAGGGATTGGAACGCTTACTGAAGGCATAAGTTACGCTGAACAATGTGATGACAAAAGCCGTCTCTTCCCTTTGGAAAGCAATTTGGCTTTGGCTTATTATATGCGTTGTGATGAGGCAGGTTTGCCCTATGCGTTGGAAGTGTATCGTTTAGGGGAAGAAGAAAACGAACCGTTTGCCCGTTACCTAGGAGCCGTTCTGTCAGCCTATATGTATGAAATGATGGGACAGCACACAAATGCTGAGTTCTATATCGACAAGGTGCTAGCGCAAGTGCCATATTATGGTGACCAGCGTGGTGTGTATGCACTGATGGGCGACATACTATCAGCCAAAGGGAACAAGGCGGAAGCAGTGAGATATTACCGCAAGGCCCTTTCTGAAGGGGAAGATGACGGTCGTTTTTCCGATATAGACGCACACATTGGCTATGCTTCTTATTTAGGACAAACAGGAAAGGTCGATTCGGCCATTACATTGTTGCATCAAGCACTTAGCATTTCTCAACACGCCAACCGTCCTTCGAAAACATATCTGCTCTACCGCCAATTGGCTTCACTCTATGAAAAGTCCGGACATTACCATCAGGCTCTTGATTGTTACAAACTCTACCATGAGGAATCCGACAGCTTGTTCAACATGGAAGAGGAGCGTGCTGTGAATGATTTGAAGATGAAATACGAACGTGAGCGTTATGAAAATGATTTGAGGAAACATAAGATTGAGGAACTACAATGGAAACATAAGTTCTTAGCCACCTTGTTTTTAACAGCTTTTATTCTGACTTTTATTGTTTGTTGGAGTATACATCGTAATCGTAAAAACAAGCAATATGTACAGATGTTGAAGCGGTTTCAGGAACAATTAGAGAAAGATAAAGCGTATCAACGGAACGCTGAAGAGTCTGAAAGGCAACCTAAGTCGAAACGGTGTGACGATGGAAATATACAAGAAGAAAAGATGCGAGATCTTTTTGAACGTCTGCAGCAGCTTATGCAGGAACAGCAGGTGTACCATAACCCTGACATTTCCCGTGAAAGTGTGGCCAGAATGCTTCAAACCAACCGTACATATCTTACCGATGTAATACAACGCTACACAGGACTCTCTTTCGTGCATTATGTAAACTCTTACCGCATAGAGGAGGCTGCCAGTATACTGTCAAATCCAAATGACAACACTCCTATCAAGGCGATTGTCTCAACTCTTGGCTTCTCTTCTCTTTCGACTTTCTACCGTATGTTCCAAACAATCAAAGGAACTTCCCCTTCGCAGTACAGAAAGCAGAACGGATGCTAAATAAATAGGAATATATTCACAATTAATCTGATGCGACTGTGATATTTTCTCATTTCGACAATTTGTCGTATTGAGAAAATATCTTGCTTGCTTTTAGGAATAGAGTGGATTAATTTTGCATGAAACGAAGTTAATAAATTTTTACGTATGAAAAGATTCAATTTCAATTATTGGCTTGTTGCAGCCTTAGGGGCTGCATTGGTCGGTCTTTCGGCTTGTAAAAGTGAAGATGAGCTCATTCTTAACATTACGTATGAAGCTCAAGAAATTCCTTCCGAGGGGAAGGAAGTCACTTTCGCAATCGAATCTAACATCGATTGGGCAGCTACCTCCACTGTCAATTGGCTGGACATTAAACCTCAGCAGGGAAGTGGAAACGCCATCGTTTCTGTTATTGTAAAACCAAATTCGGATGAGGAAGGACGTCAGGCTATCATTACAGTGAGTGGAGGAAATCTTACGCGAGAGATCAGCATAACACAGGCAGCCTACGTGCTTTTGCCTCCAGAGGCGGCCGGCAGCATAGAAGGAAAAGAGCAAGGTGAGCCTGGTGAGACCATTGTTTTGACTGTGGCTGAAATTCCATACGCAAGCACTTACAAGTGGTATCGTAACGGAACAGAAATTCAGAACACAGCATCACGTACATTATCGGTTGATACAGACGGCACTTACGCAGTCGCGGGCGAAAACGGTTTGGGTGAGGGACAAAAAAGTCCAGTGAAGACTGTGACATACAGCAAGGCGTACGTTTTCGACACCGCAAAGGCCACTTACGAGGGCGGAGACTATAATAACGCTTATGTAGTGGAATTCAGTAGGGCTGTGAACGCTGACACTGAGATCGGTGCGATTGTAACTTTCTATGAAGAGAAGCCTGATTATAATAATATTCTTCTGCCTGTGGGTAGCTATGAATCTGTTCAACCATACCAACACAACTACACAGCTGTGGGCACTATAAAGCCTAACTCTGAATACAGTATGGATGGCACATGCTTCTACATAAAGAAGAAAGGTCAAGTGAAGGCCGAGACCGTGAATTACGCAAAAGAGAAAGGAGGAAGTTTGGAAGTGGCGTTTGTTGATGGAACTTACACCATAACCGGATCTTTGGATTGTTTCATTGCAAGCACAGAAGTAGATGCCGATGGGTACCAGGTCACAAAAACGGAAGACAGCGGTACATTTACGTTTAAATATTCCGGACAGCTTAAATTTGAGAACAATTGGCGCGATTGGGGTGTATATTACTACGATGCTGATTTTCTTGATTCGGACTACGATCTAGGAAAGGTGAAGGCGGCTTATCTGAAATATGGAGGAACGGAAGGCAGTGGTGTGCCTAGGTGGGGACTTGAATTATGGAGTTCCTCACAGTCTGAAGCTGGATATGACGTGTTTGCCAATTTCTATTCAGCCAAAGATACCATTCCGGAAGGAACTTACTCAATTGCAGAAGAACCAGGAAAAGGCGTTCGTGGTACAGCAGAACGAGGCTACTATCTGAAACCTGCTTATTATGGGATGGTATGCAAGCATTGGAATCCTGAATTGCCAACCTCAGACTATGATAAGGCAATATTGGGACAACCAGTGAAGGAATCTTACCTAAAAATAGAAAAGATTGGTGATGACGAATACAAAATCTCGTATTTGTTGATAGATTCACGCAATCATAAAATTTCGGCAAACTACAGCGGTCACGTTGAGATTTTGCAGGAAGGCAGTGAAGGTAAGACCGGAATTTAGGAAAGTGTCATGAGTCGATAGTGTAATGAAAATAATTGGATTACCATTGGCAGCCATCTTAGTGGTTGCCAATGCTTGTACAGAAAACATACTAGAGAGCAACTCTGGTGACATTGCTAATCAGACCGTGGAGCGGGCAAAAATAATACACTCTCCTGAGTATGCCTGCAAAGGGCGACTCATCATACGACTGAATGATGAAGCATTGGCACAAATCGAAAATAGGGCAAAGACACGGGCTGATCAACCTTTGACTAGATCAGGAATAAGTTCCATCGACAAAGTGTTGGATCAGTTAGGTGTGTATTCATTGGAACGTGTATTCACATATATTCCTAAATTTGAGAATAATGCTCGTCGTGCTGGTTTGCATCGTTGGTACATTGTGTACTTCAATGATGATTTGGATTTGAATCAGGCGGCACGTCAATTGTCTGCTTTGGGTGAGATAGAAGCCGTGGAATTCGATGTTCAGATGCAGCGTGACTGTGATAGAATAATTCCTCATAAAGGTAGCAATCTTCACATAACTCGCAGCGCGAGTAAAGAAACATTGTTCAACGACCCTTTGTTACCCGAACAATGGAATTATAACAACTCTGGTTCATCTGGCATAGCGTCTGATGAACATGAGGGTGCGGACATAAATGCTGACGCTGCTTGGAAAATATACACTGGAAACCCACAGGTGATAGTGGCAATAGTGGACGAAGGCATAAAATATACTCACCCCGATCTTAAGGATAATATCTGGGTTAATGAAGCCGAATTGAAAGGGCAAGAAGGAGTCGATGATGATGGAAACGGCTATATTGACGACATCTACGGAATGAATTTCGTGACAGGAGGACCGATTGGTTGGAGTAAGGAATATTGGATTGGTGGGCAGAACAAAGGAGATTCCGGTCACGGTACCCACGTGGCTGGAACTGTAGCAGCTGTGAACAATAATGGCATTGGCGTGGCTGGCGTGGCTGGCGGTAGCGGGAATAGAGACGGAGTGAGACTGATGTCTTGTCAGATTTTGTCTGGGGAGAACATTAATAGTACCGGTTCAGCGGTGGCGATATCGCGTGCCATACGCTATGCCGCTGATATGGGGGCTTCTATCATACAATGTTCATATGGATACTCCTCAAATCAGTTTGCCTCTGACATTGAGTACACTGCCCGCAATAGCATTGAAAAGGAGTCTATTGACTATTTTACGAAGCACGAATCCAATTGCCAGGCTCTTAAGTACGGAAATCTAGCCATTTTTGCATCAGGGAACGATGGTGCAGGTGTGTCGGCTTATCCTGCTGCCTATCGCGACTACATATCAGTCACTGCTTTCGGTCCGGATTTCTTGCCAGCTTACTACACCAATTACGGACCCGGATGTAACATAGCAGCTCCCGGAGGAAACTATATGCTGGCTGTCGATTCTGAAAAGACGTCATCCCTTATTCTCTCCACTATGCCGTCTGAGGTCAATGATGGTGAGGATTATGGTTTTGCTCAAGGAACATCAATGGCCTGTCCACATGTATCTGGAGTAGCGGCTTTAGGCTTGTCCTATGCCGTAAAACTTGGCAAGCGATTTACTTTGGAGGAATTTCGTGATATGCTGCTCACCTCTGTCAATGACATTGACGGCTACGTGAGGCTGCATGGAGGAGGTGAATACCAAAAATATATTCACCAGATGGGCAGTGGTGCTATGGATGCATTTCAGTTGCTGATGCAGATAGAGGGCACACCTTGCCTTAAGTTGGTAGTCGGCAAGGAACAGAAATTTCCTTTATCTGGTTATTTCGGTGAAAGTTATGCTGAACTGACCTATACCTCAGTTGGGATCGATGAATCTGACATGAAACAATTGGGTATGAAGTCTGCTCCACAGGTAAATAATGGCCAATTAATGATAGAATGCGCTCGGCCTGGAATAGCAAAGATTACAGTAAAGGCCATAGCGGGAGGAGAGAATGTCGGTACGGAGTCTGTGATTGGTGGCATAGAGGTGTCGAAAACCTTTGCTATAATTTCCCGCAGCGCAAATAGCGAGAATGGTGGCTGGTTATAAAATAGATAAGTATGAACAAACATATCATCAGATTACTCATTTTATGTTTCGGATTGTGCGTGCTTTTTTCTTCTTGCGGCAAAGAGGGCGCACTTCCGTCCATAGCAGGTGAATGGCATCTGGTTTCGTTCGAAGGCGAGGCTACGGAAGACTTTGACGCTTATATGGTATTGAATGATGACAGATCATTCAGTCTCTACCAAAAAGTCGAAACATCGTTTTGGCAAAAGTACGATGGTACATACGAATATGATGCATCAACGATAGGCGGTGTCTATAGCGATGGAACTTCTTGGGGCAGCAGGTATGAATATGTCTATGACAAGACTTCAGAGAAGTTGACATTGATTAGCGTCAGCGATATTCCTGAAACGCAGGTGTTCACGCGTGGAAATGTTCCTAACGAAATAAAAGAAAAGGCTCAGCCTATTATGCAGGTTCAAATAAAAATGAATCTTCAGTGGAGTCCAATATTCTGAAAATGAATATGTGAAATAGGTGTTCTTCCCTTGTTGCAAAGAGAAGATTGTCTAATTTGTAAGCCTTCAATTAAATCATCATGATACATCATTTCGATGATGCTGATGTAAGGAGTGTTTATCCTGAAGAGTCAAAAATTTATGAATATTTTTGTAGCAAACAGCGCTGTGATTCAGTCTTTATAGTAAACAGTTTTTATGAACGCTGACGAACAAGAATTTAGCGGATTGGTCAAAAGGCATAAGGGGACCATCTACTCGGTCTGCCTTATGTTCTCCAAGGATCAGGACGAAGCCAAC
>CAKUSF010000101.1 GCA_934678915.1 uncultured Bacteroidales bacterium | reverse complement strand
GCCTCAAACTGGTAGTAGTGGTAGGTTACGAACTTGGCAAGGTTGATCCTTCGGCCGGCATCGATTGTGAATGTCATCGGATGATCCTGAATCTTGTAGTCGTTCATGCCGAAACTGAAGGACTTGTAAGAAATGCCGGTAGGCTTGTCCGGGTCTCCGTCCTTGAATGTGTTGTACTTGCCTTTGTAGATGGTCCACGCACCGTCAAACAGGTACTGTTCGGTTCCGGCATCCCACTGTGAATCTCCGGCAAGTACGATAGGCTTCAACCCTGACTTGTCAACCAACTTGTTTGTTATAGGTGCGATAGGCTCGACCTGCGCGACATATTGGAAGTTGGCGTAATCTGGGCTGGAGAAAGTGATTTCAGCTTTCACTCCAGGATTGAGCAGGTAAGCGAGTTTCCCGTCGAACACAAGCGTCTTGCTTGTCTTGTCATATTCCTTGAGCCATCCGGCGTTCTTGATTGAATATGTCCAGTCGAAGTTCGCGTCAACTTTGATCTTCAGCTGTCCGCCGCGTACCCCAAGGTCGAGGCTCTCAGGAACCTCCGCGCTGAACTTGAAGTAGTTGACAGGCTTGACAGTCGCCTTTGCATAGAATGTCGGGTCGGAAGGTGAGGTGAACTCTATGACGGCCGGTACACTCTCATCGAATGCGACCGCAGGGTTCAACTGGAATGTCAAGTTGGACCTTGTCTTGCTGAACTCCTTGAGCCAGTCACCGTTTGTGATGGTGTACACCCAGTCATCCGCAGGGTCGGTCAAGTTGATTGTGAGCGATTCTCCTTTCTTGACCACCACGCTCTCCGGACAATCTACGTTCATATTCACAATGAATGCCGGTTGCGTGACCTCTACTCTTTCCACAACGGTTCCGGCCGTGAATTCGAGCACGGACGAGCGGTCAAGCCCGGTGTTGTTGCGCTCAGCCACGAGTCTTATCTCGGTCTCGCCTTCTCCGACTTTAGGCGTGATTTTGAACCATTTGTCGGAGATTGTCATCTTCCACTCAACATTTGACGACACGGTGAACGTGATGTCATTAGCATCGGAAGTGAGTTCGATGGCCTTTTTCGAAGGCGTGATGTATGCGTCCTCCGTCTTGTCGCAGCTCACGGCCGCGATAAGAGTCGAGAGAACCAATAGTATTATGTTCAGTCTTTTCATCATATTCAATGATTATTCGTGATTATTCCTCATCCAGATTATATCGCCAAACCATAAGCTCGGAGACATCGTACCAATACTTTCTGTTGGCCCACTCTGAACTCATCCTGTCTTGGTAATACTCGTAGAAGTTCTTTACAATCTTCACTCTGTAGTATCTTGCGAGAGGTACCTCTGAATACACGAAGTCAACAGTCGTGCCTTCTGTGATCAGCGGATGTGTCTCTCCTGCCCCAATTTCCTTTATGATGTTCCATTTGGCGGAATCATCCACTGAGGCTATGAGCTGCCAGTTGGACCAGTCTCCGGACGGTTCGCCGTCCAAAGTCCACGCATAGATCTCATATAAAGCGGCGGCATTTTCACAGTAAGCCCTGTAAGGCAGGAATCTCATCTTGGCGACTCTCATCGGAGCACCGAAATCAACAGTGTACGCTGTTCCGAAGTTCTCACCATTACTTCCTTTCAAGCTGCTCATTTCCCAGCCGAAACACTGATAGTGCACGTCTGTATAGCCTTCTTTTTTGCTTAACCACCTCCCGTCAAACAGGAAGGCGCAACCTGTGCCGTAGCCGTTGTTTGACGCGGCTGTTTCAAGTTTTGAAGGATCCGCGTCTCCGTCAAGACCTGTGATTACTGAACATTGCGTGCGATCCACCTGTACGATGGACGCTTTGTAGGCGATGACGGTGTATGTCACATCCTCCTCCAGATTGTTCACAACGAATGTGTAGGTTTTTCCAGCATTCAAATCAGTTGTAAGTTCCTCAACGGCACCTTCCTTGAGTATCACCCGGTTTGGGAAGTTGAACTTGATCTCGGTGGAAGTGAAGTCCTTTGTGTCGTTGAACACAAAAGTGATTGTATGGGCCGCATTGTCAACCACACCTTCAACCGTCTCTTCGCCAGCAGTGGCGGTGGCTGACTTGACAAGCTGTGTCAGAGGGTACTGCGGTATCTCGGTGTCGAACTTCTTCTCAATGTCACAGGATGAGGCACCGAGGCTTACCGCCGCAATGATCATTATTGTTCTGAATAAACGTTTCATCTTTAAATATGTTTAAGTTTCTACCACCAAGGATTCTGCGTCAGTCCCGGACTATTGTTGATTTCCTTGTAAGGGATAGGGAACAGGTAGAACTGCTTCTTGAACTCTCGTGTCTCGAAGATTGTCCTCTTGTAGAATTCCGTACTCTTGAAACTGTTTGTCTTAGGGTCACCGGCACGAGTGGAAAGTCCCCAAACAGGACCATAATCACCGAATTTTCCTACCTCGTTCGCTGTCACGGTGTTGGCGGAAGGGTCAAGGCAAAGGAGGCGTCGGTGGCAGGTGAAGAAACGGTCACCTTCGAAGTTCAACTCGATCTGACGCTCCCTGAGAATATATTTGCGCTGCGCGTCCTTATCCCCCGCAATCTCCGGATATGTGTCGAATATGCTCGGCAGACCGGCTCTTTGACGAATGAGATCCCAGTACTTCTTGATGTCAGGATTTGTAGGATCATATTCATTCAGGGCTTCCACATAGTCCAGAAGAATCTCTCCGTAGCGGATGTAGACCGTTACGTAATTTTTAGAGAATGTCAGGTTCGAGAAGTCTCCAGGAATGACCCTCTTTTGTGTTAGGAATCCGCTGTGTGGATAGTATGTGACGTTATCGTTGTTGGACATCCCTCCGTAATACAGTTCAAGACGTCCCCAACCGTCCTGTTGGTCTTCGCGGTTGTTGAAAGCGTTCATCCATTCCTTGTCGGTAGGGAAGAATAACTGTACCCTGCGGTTGTAGTTGATGGACGCGTAGAAACGTGGCTCACGGTTGGCAAACATATTCCAATCCCCTTTGGCATGTCCCCAACTATCAAGTTTCTTCAAGTCATCGATAAGATCCTTTCTTCCATCTTCTGTGGACTCGTCGAATCTTGGCTGTCCGTCAATGACAGGATTGTAATGAGTACCGTTGGATGTCGCGAATCCGCTTTCGACATAACCGGATTCCGGATCTTCGATGCCACGCCCGTTTTCCATGTAGAACGCGTCTACAAGCCGCAGGGTAGGAGCGGTGCCGCCATTGAACTTATGCTTCCCGTTTACAGGCAGGGTGTGGTACAAATAGCCATATCGAGGAGGATAATCGTTCCAGGCACTTCTGGTCTGCTGGACTGTGCCAAAGATGATCTCCTCGTTCCATCCTGTCATCTCGATGTTGTAATAGGCCTTGTATGGGTTGTAGTCCGGTGAATTGACATCGTTCTTATCCCCGTAGTATAGCCCAAGACCAGTCTCGGACTGATGATTCTCGGCAAGGTCGATCACGGATTTCGCCGCATCAGCCGCCCTCTTCCATTTGCTCTCATCGTAGGATCCGGCGACAAGAGGGTTTCCGTCCCTGTCGCGGAGAAGGGAGTAGTAGTCGGAGTTGCCGTTCCACTGTGGGGAGGCCGCAAGAAGAAGTACCTGGGCTTTAACTGCGTTGCAGGCGACTTTGGTCGCACGCCCTAGATTGACCTCAGAGGATTTGTAGGAATATGGTAGAAGCTCGTAAGCCTTGTCCATGCATTCTACAATATAATTGACGCAATCATCGAATGAATCGCGTTGCATGTTTCCGAAATCCGAAGTTTGAGGCAGTTCCTCTTTTACCAACACGACCGGGCCGTACTGGCGGAGAAGCAGAAAGTAATAATAACCTCTGAGGAAGATGGCTTCGCCAGTGTATCGGGTCTTAAGATCGTTTGCCAATTCCTTGCACCGTCCGACATTGTTCTCGAACTTGAAGCTAGCCTTGATGGCCTTATAATATCTTTCCCAGACATTGTTGGTAGGAGTGGTAGGATCCCAGCTTCCGGATGTGAGCGCTATGAAAGGACTCCAGGGAAGGTCGCATTCATCAGAGAGACCGAGCCAAAGGCCTTCCCAGTCTGATTCGACGCAATTCTTCTCTGGCAGAACAGCATAAATGTTTGTGAGATAGGAGAGAACTTCGTTTCGATTTGTCCAGACCTTCTCTTCGGTTTTCATGTCATCAGGCATCTTATCGAGAAAATTGCACCCTATAAGGAGAATCGCCGAGGAGATCAGTATAAGATATTTTTTCATTGCTTTCATCGTTTAGAAGGTGAACCTTACGCCAAAGTTGAACTTGCGTGTAAGAGGGTAACTGCTACCGTCGCTTGAGCCGGTCTCAGGATCCCACATATCCCAAGCGGAGTGCATCCAAAGATTGCTGCCTACAAAGTATAACCTGAATGCCTGACAGCCGAATCTCTGAAGCCAATCACCCTTGAATGTGTAGCCCGCCTCTACATCCGACAGACGGATAAGACTACCGTCGTATATGGTTTTGGTTGACATCTTTTGGTTGTTCGTGTTCGGATATTCAGTGAGTCTTGGGTAGAAGGCGTCCGGATCTGGATTTTCCGGAGACCAGCGGTCAAGGGCTTTCTCGAAGAGGTTGCCCTGCTTGACTCCACGATGGAACGGGAAGAAAGTGCCGCCGAGAGAGTATGTGACGTTGGCCTGCCCCCTGAAGAACACTCCCAAATCAAGTCCCTTCCATGTCAACTGGGCACCAAAGCCGTAGTTGATTTCAGGGACGTTGGAATAGCCAATCGCCACGACATCGTGGTCATCAACAACCCCATCCTTGTTGTAATCCAGGTACTTGATGTCACCCGGGGCCAGATCGGGAAGATTAAACTGAGATGGGCTGAGATCGATCTCGTCCTGGTCGGCGAAATACCCCAAGGCGATGTAGCCGAACTTCTGATTCAGCGGATGACCCTTGGCGAGACGCCAACTGTCGGTCTTGACTTGGTCGCTGTCGATGACGTTGTTGCGGGCGAAAGAGAAGTTTCCGTAAATGCGATAGCCTACAGGGCCTATGTGGTGGTTCAATTCGCCTGTGAATTCGAATCCCTGATTGTCCAGAATGCCCATGTTGGCAAGAGGAGCCTTGTTCAGTCCTGCTACTCCAGGAATTGTGTTCCTCTGGATCAGAATGTCCCAACGGTGTTCATAGAAGTAGTCGAAATCGAATGACAGCAAAGAGTTGAACAATTTGATTTCGAGTCCGATGTCTCTTTTAAGACCTTTTTCCCAGGTCAGGTCCTCGATTCCTTCTTGATCCTCACCGACTCCTCCGAGCCAGTTGGCGGTCTCTCCGAAACGATGCCCTCCAAGACCTGAGCCCCACGTCGAGAGGTATGCGAAACGTCCCGTGGCCAGAACATCTGAGCCCACAAGTCCCATGGATGCCCTGAGTTTGAGGTGATTGACATAAGGCTTTATGTTTGTCCACCATGGTTCGTTTGAGACAAGGTAACCGACGGCACCTGCCGGGAAGAAACCGAAACGCTGGCCTTTGGCGAAGTTTTCAGAACCGTTGTATCCGGCGTTGAACTCTGCAAAATATCTGTCGTCGAAAGAGTATGTCGCTCGGAAAGCGAGACCTTGCTTACGGTAAGGCAGGGAGTATATCGAGGAACTGGCGGAGAGGTTCACAAAGTTTCTCTGATAGTACATGGCCATAGCTCCAACGCGGTGTTTTCCGGCGAAGTTCCTGTCATAGTTTATCTGTCCTTTTAACTCGTCGGCCCGGTCTCCGGTAGTGGATGCGGCGAAACTCAAGGATTCATCTCCGACATAGGTCTGTGTCACCTTGTAGAGACCGGTCTCGTCGTCAACTCCAAGAATCGCATAGCGGGAGGAATATTTTCCGCGAGCCTGAATGGATTTGATGTTGAAGTCGTATGAAAATGACATATTGGCACTCAACCCCTTCGTGATCATATCAAGATTTTGCTTTACAATGATCTGAGACATAATCTGCGTTTGGTAGGTCTTGTTGTAGCCTGAACCGAAAAGACGTTCGGCTGGGTTGTTCGTGCTGTTTCCTGTTGAACCACCCCATGCCCATTTGATGTTGCCTTCATCATCATACCCGATAGGAACGCGTACAGGTGTCGAGATCGGATCAAGGTTGTAGGCCATTTTGAACAACTCGGAGGCCTGGGCCTGATAAGCATTACTTTTCGTGATTGGCCTTGGCTGATGTGAGTCCGTCATATTCGCACCGATCTCAAGGGACAGTACCGTGGACTTGGTGATGTTCAAATCGATGTTGGAACGGAAGTTATACCTCTTGACGTGGATGTTCGTGCTGTAGTCAGTGTCCGGGCTGGTGTAAAGGTTACCGTTGTCACGGATGTAGGCCGCTGTCACATAGTACCTTGCGCGCTCGCCACCACCTCGGATGCTGAGGGATGCCTGCTCGTTGTTGGACCAACGGGTGAACAACTCATCGAACCAGTTCACGTTCGGGTACATAAACGGATCGGTGCGGGCCTCTGTCTTGGCGATCTGCTCGTCTGTGAAGACCTGTGATCCGCTTGCTTCGTTGTACAGGCGCATGTAGTTGGCTCCGTCCAGAAGCTTCGGCATGTTCGTAAGCTCGGAGATACCGCCCTCGATCTTCACGTCGATCTGTGGCTTCTGCGCTATACCTTTTCTTGTCGTGACGAGAACGACACCGTTCGCCGCTCGCACACCGTAAACCGCTGTCGCTGACGCGTCCTTGAGAATGGAGATGGTCTCGATCTCCTCGATGGCAAGGTTGGACATCTCGCGCTCGACACCATCGACAAGGATCAGAGGGGCACTGGAGTTCAACGAGGAGATGCCGCGAATCCAGAATTCGGCGTTGTCCATACCAGGCTCTCCGGTTCTCTGGACGATAACGGCTCCAGCCACCTTTCCGGCCAGGGCGTTGGTAAGGTTTCTCTGAGGGATCTCAAGCTCTGTGTTGGCCACGGAGGAGATGGCTCCGATCACGGAAGCCTTTCTCTGATGACCCATACCTACCACGACAGCCTGATCCAGCTCTGTGGCGTCGTCCTGAAGGAAGATGTTAAGTTCCAGGGATTTCGGTACGGCCACAATCTGGGTTTTATAGCCCATACTGCTGACTTCCAGCTTGACTCCCGGTCCGGAGACCTCGATTGAGTAATAACCATTGATGTCGGTCATGGTTCCGGTCTGGGTCCCGGCGATGAGAATCGCCGCTCCCGGCACTGGCTGTCCCGTGCCGTCGATGACCTTACCTTTGACCGTGACCTTGTCCTGGGCAGTGACGTTGGCAGGGCTTTCCTTAGCGTCGGCTACAGTTGCGTACGCTCCGAAAGACGGAACCGACAACAATGCGGCCAGCAGGATGAAAGCTATCCTCCGTCTTCCCATTGTTAATTGATCAGTCATAGTATTTCGTTAAATATTTGATGATAAACAATAATCATTGCGGTGTATTGAATACAATAATGGCTAACTGTCAATAGTGTTCCCTGCAAATGTAGTGATATATTTTCATTTTGAAAATAATTTAACTAATATTTTTAACAAAAATGTAATGATTGCCGTGCGCAAACGTTATTTTGGATTTAATTGTAGCCCTTTGAGGGCTCTCCTTTTCAAAATGCCCATAAAATGCTTATCTTTGTTACC
>CAKUSF010000100.1 GCA_934678915.1 uncultured Bacteroidales bacterium | reverse complement strand
CCGATGATGGCGGTGAAAGGATGCTGAGCGTTCTGGAGAACGTTCTCGATGGCCTTGACCTCTTTCTCCATAAGGTAGCCGAACATCTTGTCGTTCGGGAAATAAGCAGCGATGAGTGCTGTTGAGGCATGAGCCCTGTGAGCGGTACCGAAAGCATCGTTGATGTAGCAGTCAGCATAGGAAGCGAGTTTCTTCACGAACTCCTTCTGGCTTGCCTTCACGGCCTTCTTGGCCTCAGCCTTTTCCTCGTCGGTAGCGTCAGCAGCGAGTCCTCTCGGCTTGCCCTCCTCCTCTGCATAGAAACGGAGGTTCTCAAGCATCAGAACCTCACCTGGCTTGAGAGCGGCGGCCTGCGCGTCTGCCTTCATACAGTCGCCAGCGAACTGAACCGGAACACCGAGGCATTCTGATACATGAGCAAGAATGTGCTTGAGAGAGAACTTTGGATCAACTCCCTTCGGACGTCCGAGATGGGACATCAGAATGAGGGAACCGCCCTCTGCGAGCACTTTCTTGAGTGTAGGGAGAGCCGCGCGGATGCGGGTGTCGTCTGTGATGTTGAAATTCTCATCGAGCGGAACGTTGAAATCCACTCTGACAATAGCCTTCTTACCTTTGAAATCGTAGGTGTCAATGTGCTGTTGCATAACGGTATTGTTTAAAAATTGTTAGCGTTTTTCAAGACGCAAATATAGTAAAATTCAGCGGACTGGGAATCAGTCAGCCAGACTATAACGATTAAATCCCGCCGCAATAGGATAAAATAGGCTTTCTTTTTCCTATCTTTGCACGCTATGACGATCGAGTTTAATCCACAGAACTGGAAGGACTACGAACTTCTCGACTCCGGAAGGGGCGCGAAGCTCGAAAGGTTCGGTGAATATGTTCTTGCCCGTCCGGAGCCTAAGGCTCTGTGGGACAAGAGCATGAGCGATAAAGAGTGGAACTCTCTTGCCCACACCCGCTTCACTCCGGGAGCCGGATTCGGCAAAGCCGGAAAAGAGGACAGCGGAACGTGGGAAAGGCTTAGGAATATGCCCGATCAGTGGTGGATCCGCTATAGCGGAGGGCCTAAGTTCAGTCTCAGGCTAGGGCTCACGTCATTCAAGCACGTGGGAGTCTTTCCAGAACAGGCCGCAAACTGGGACTACATATTCAAGCAAACTTCGGACATCGCTGCGAAGACAGGCTCACGTCCCAAGGTTTTGAATTTGTTTGCCTACACGGGAGCGGCTTCGCTGGCAGCAAAATGCGCAGGAGCTGATGTCACACATCTTGACTCTGTTCGTCAGGTTGTCACTTGGGCTCATGGTAATCAAGACAGAAGCGGTCTCCAAGACATCCGTTGGGTTGTCGAAGATGCCATGAAGTTCGCTGGACGCGAAGCCAAACGTGGCAATCAGTATCAAGGTATCATCTTAGATCCTCCAGCCTACGGTCACGGACCGGACGGTGAAAAATGGAAACTAGACGAGTGTCTTTTCGACATGATGAAGACAGTAGGGAAGATTCTCGCTCCACAGAACAGTTTTCTTGTCCTAAATCTTTATTCCAACGGATTTTCAGCCATTCTAGGTGAGACTGTAGTACGTCAGGCATTCGGGCTTTCGAGCGACATAATGCTTGACTCAGGAGAGCTCGTGATCAGGGACAAGTTTGGGAAAAACCTGCCACTTAGCATATTCGTAAGACTTAGGAGGTAGAAGGGATGAAGTCATTTGTCAGATTCATGCTAGTCTCGATTTCCCTCGTTGCCCTTACATTTTTCTGCAAGGGTCTGTGGACCAGCTACCTCAGTGAATCCGACACAGCCATCTCCATCCAAACATCCACTGGGCGGCTTACAGACACGACACAATCTAATCATTTATTCATAAAGTTCAACACTCCTTGCCTCTCCAGTCCGACTGCTGAGGGGCAAACAGTAGTCCGCACAGTCACCGGTGCTTCCGGCAGCACGTGCAGGCAGCCGCGCAGAACTGAGTTTGAATTCAGACTATTTGAACTCAAAACATTCTGCCATCCGATTTGTTTAAGGAGATCCCTGCCGACACTGCGGAAGCTACGTCTATAGCGAGCAGTTTCCATTGAAAAAAGGTGCCGCCCCTTCAGCTATAAGCGGCAAGCAAAAGACTATTACATAAACATGTAGTACGTCCGTATTTTTAGTTACACAACACAATCGCCTGAGAGGACATAATGTACTTTCAGGCAAATAAAAGGCAGCAAAATTGCCGCTAACTAACAATTACAAATAAAATGGAAACTGTTAATATTAAAAAAGTCAGATCCGCAAAGGACATTCTCATCACACTCGTATTTCTCGCAGCCGGAGTCGCGCTGCTATTCTGCTCAGATTCAATGTTCATTCTTGGATGCACTCTGATTCTGTTCGCATTGATTCTGTTCCTAGCCATGAAGTCTTCTTACGTGATCGAAGGTAAGGAAGGTTCTTTCAAACGCAAAACTGCCAACTACCCTAAGACAAAGAAAGAAGAGCTCGTCTCTTTCCTTGAAGGTAAGTCAACAAAGGCAGTGCCTGAAGCTCCAGGAGGACTTCTGATGTACATCTACTACCGCTGCGACAAGTCCGGAGGCTTCGCCCAGATCAACGACTTCGACCAGTACGAGTACAAGCCAATCACCGAACTGCTCCCGCTCAACGCTGAGCAGGTGAAGGCACTAGTATAATGGTCTTCTCAACCTAACAACTTAGCCAACTTGCTTTCGTCTGAAAAGAAAAACAGCGATTGCAATCCCAGCGGTGCGGCCACCTTTCCCACAAAGAGGAACGGGACCGCACCGTTTAAATTACGGAGAAAAGGACTTCTTCTAAAAACTCCGGCTTCGGGACGGCTGGGTGGAAATGTTCGACAAAAAACACGGCCAGCGATAAGAGCGTAAGGGTTCCGAAACCGGGGTTTTACTTCATCGGTTCGCAATAGCATCCATCGCCATTGTGAACGAGTTGTTCTCGATGAGGAATTTTAGGAACTCCTTTGTCGCGTTTTTGCAATAACTACCTTTAAGAATATGGAACGATCCCTCCATTTCTGAGTGCGGATGGTCCAACTCAATGGCCACAAAATCCTTGTTGCCTCTGACAGTGGCCTCTGAAAGCAGCGTCACCAGATTAGTTCTGGACACCATGTCAAGAAGAACATTCAGATCATTGATCTCTAACCTGACATCATATTTGAAATTCTGTCCGTACAGAAGACTGTCGAACGCGTTCCTTGCCTGCAATCCGTTTGCGGGCAGGGCAAGCGGCAGTCTTTCAAGCTCAGCAAGGCGTATTTTCTCCAACTTAGCCACAGGATTGTCCTTTCCAGCGATGACACAAAGCTTGCTGTTGAACAGAATGTGCGAATCTATGTCCTCGTAGCTCTCCAACGGCTTGTAGGACAGAGCCACATCTAATTGGCCGTGCTCCAGCATCTCCATCAGGTTTTCCATCGAACGGCAGTAAACCTTCAGTTTGATTCCGGGGTACTTCTTCATAAAGTCTCTTACAGTGTCCGCCAGCAGAGGGCAGAACGTGTAGGTCGCACCGACATTCAAGGTACCGATATTCAGTTCACGCACATCTTTCATCCTTTCAGCACTAGCGTCCACATCCTTCAGTACCTGCTTAGCGTACGGGAGGTACTGCTCACCATAGTCGCTCAAGGAGACATGCCTTGAGTCTCTGACAAGAAGATCTACCCCAAGCTCGTCCTCAAGCTGCTTTATCTGCTGGGACAGAGTACTCTGAGAGATAAACAAAGCCTTAGAAGCCTCTGAGAAACTGCGCAGCTGTGCGACTTTGACGAAATAACGTAGTTGTCTGAATTCCATTACTTTGTGACCTTAAATGAAAAATTCTGGAAAAGCAGGATGGGAAGCAGCGCTCCGACCACCATCGCGATGATGGTCACCATGCAGGTCATCCAATTGAATTTCAGCAGGTAAAGATAGTGCATGAACGATGGTTCCGAATATGAGCCCAGACAGTGCATCAGTGATTGGATCGTCCGGTAGGCGTACATTCCAGGGACCATAGGAAGCAGTGCCGGAAAAGAGATGCATTCGGCCGGAGTCTTGATCAGTTTGGCGGCCGACAAGGCCAGAAAACCGATGACAAGAGCGCCAAGCATACTGCCTGAAGCCAACTGGAAGCCACATATATTCATCAACACGTATCGGGTCATGTGTCCTGCCGCGGCGATTGAGGCGCACAAAGGAAACACCTTGGGTGACGGATTGCTGATGCTTGAGAAGCCTATCGCCGCTATGGCGGCAAAGATACCGTCTTTTATGATAAGAAAGAAAAGTTCCATTACAGAAATTGAATGTTAAGCAGTCCAAAAGCGATGCAAAGTCCCAAAGACAGGCAGACTGTTATGATCAAAGCGTGCAGGAAACGGCTTATGCAACAGATGTAGTGGCCATAGATAAGGTCGCAGACCGCATTGCAGAAAGGAATTCCAGGCACAAAATAAAGAACACTTGTGGCAAGAGCCACCTCCGGGGTCTTTCCCAAACCGAAGACGAAACCGGAACAAGCTATCACAGCGGACAGGCATGCGGCAAGGACTATCACAATCCTGAAGTCAACTCCTTTAGCTGGAAGTTTCTGCTTGAGGAAAAAACCGTCCACTGTGGCAAAGAACACGATTGTCATAGAGATCAAGTCTCCACCAAAAAGTTCGCAGAAAGAGGCATTAGCAAATCCAACGAGAACTAGCACAAGCCAAGGATTGAGTCTCTTCTTATCGAGAATATCTTTGAACCGGTCGGTGGCGATCTGAACGTCAAGTCCTTCCTCGACAATCTTCCAGCTAAGTCTGCTGAGGTCAGAGACAGTGTTGAAATTGATTCTGTCCGCTGGAATCTTTCCGGTCACAGTGTAGGATTTTTCCTCCTTCTCATCCCAAAGGTTCAGGACTATGCATGTAGGTAGCACGGAGAAGTCGGCCTTGGTGTGCCACTGTTCGGCAATTCGGCTCAGATTCTTTTCGATTCGGATTGTAGTCGCCCCACTGGCATAGAGTTCGGTGGTGTAGTCTCTCAGGAATATGCTCTTGCGCTTCAATTCATTATGCAGCGTGAGTTCCTCTGTTTCCATATTCCTTGTCCTTCTTTACAACATTGTGGAGTGACACAACGTTATCAGCCTTCGCATCTGAATCCTCCTCCTCAAAGGATCCATAGAAAGGAATGCCGTCAGCATCCACACCATCTTTTCCATCGTTCCAAGACACCGGCCTCACAAGAGTGTCGGAATAGGTAATGATGCTGTGCTTGGCATTGAAAGCCCTTAGCCTTTCATGCAGGAAGGAAACGACCAAGATAATCGCGCTTGCGACCGCGCAAACGATGATCAGTGATCCGGAATTGGCGCTCATAGCTGCCGTAGAAATTTCAAGTGGTGTCATAATCTTACGCTCTTAATTTGTTTGACAGCGCAAAATTACAACACCACTCACAAGGTAGGATGGATTATCATCCCTTTGTTTCGATAGCAGTTATCGGTAATTCAAAAGAATGATTCTACTGCATTGCTGACAGAAAATCTGACAGGGAGTTTGCAATCTCATCAGCGAACTCTTTGTCTCCGGCTTCACGGATGACATCGTTAGCCAAGTAGTAAATCAGATTGCAGTTGTACTCAAAATCATTCTTGCAAATTGAATAGAAGTCGAGGTAAAAACGAATAGACTCTAGCAGTTCTTTGGTCAGTTCACGAGCCAGGGCCTGAGCTTTTTCAGGTTTACCAAGGGCGTAATAGTCCTTGACCATCGTTATCGGGAACAAAGAGTTGGAAGCCCAACCCAGAAGAGAGTTGTCATAAGGGTACTCTTTAGGTTTGAGAACCTGCTGGCACTTGTCCAACATCTCCTCAGCCCTGTCGTTTTCACCAGCGGCAAGGAAGGCATTTGCTGCGGAAGCAAAAAGATTTCTAAGGGACATTACGCCAAGAAATGTGTAAGTATTTTGATAGTCAACGCAATAATCCTCACGTGACACAGCATCAAAACAAGACTTGTTCACAATCTTATCATAAAGCTCATCAGTGTCAACAAGGCCGACCTCTAATGACTGGACCTTATTCTTAATAGGAACGAACTTACATGAGAAACCTTCATACATAAGGTAATCACGGATGCCTATGTTCAAATCACCACCTTGATTGAGGACATTCAATGGTCTGTCCCATTGATACGTAGAGAGGAAATCAAGAAAGAACAACTCCTGCTTACTGAGGTAATTCTTACTCTTAGGGATTGAGATAACTATCGAGTCTGGAATCTGGTCTGCGAACTTCTCGCTCACGATTCCGCTCTTAAGGCAGTTCTCCTTGTTGACTGGAATGATCATTTTCCGGGACACCCAGTAATCCAACTTGCGACCGTCTTGATAGACCAGTTTTGCATCTGGATGCTTGAAGACGGTGATGCAATCAGAAAGCAGAAGAGCCTGGTCACGCTTGTCCTCAATAGGAATCCACTCGTTGGTGCCATAGAGGTACTGCTCCTGACCGATTGAAAGATTAAGAGGTGCGGAATTGTTGATCGGATACCTCATTTGGTCAATGTACCAGTCAGTTCCAAGAAGGGAGGTGTTGCATATTCTCACATCATTTCTGAAGCCCTCAACCTCCTGGGCGTACCAAAGAGGGAAGGTGTCATTGTCACCGTGAGTAACGAGCAAGCCGTTCTCACCCACCGAGTTAAGATAATTCTTAGCGACCTCGACAGCAGTGTAGCGGTTGCTTCTGTCGTGGTCATCCCAGTTCTCCTCCGCCATCAGCGCAGGCACGAAAAGACATGCCACAGAAGCCACGGTGGCAACTGCGACCGTGTGCTTTTCCTTCAAGGCGGAAGCAATCCATGAATATACCGCTGCGACCGCGAACCCAATCCAGATAGCGAATGCGTAGAACGATCCAGCATAGGCATAGTCCCTCTCTCGCACCTGGTACGGAGATTGGTTCAGGTAGAGCACGATGGCGATTCCGGTCATGAAGAACAACAGGAATGTCAGCCAACAGCCTCTTCGGTCCTTGTCAAACTGGAAACACAAGCCTATGAGTCCCAGAAGAAGCGGCAGGAAGAAATAGTGGTTCTTGCCAGGATTGTCCTGAAGCCACTGTGGAGCGTTGCTCTGGTCGCCAAGGTGAATCTTGTCGATGAACGGGATTCCGCTCTCCCAGTTGCCAGTGAACAGGTCGGCAACCGGAGTGTGAATTTCGTTCTGGCGTCCAACAAAGTTCCACATAAAGTACCTCCAGTACATCCAACCGAGTTGGAAATCGAAGAAGAAGGACAGGTTAGCACCTTGTGTAGGTTTCTTGTACTGAGACCCCGGAACAGGTGTTCCTTTGCCTTCGGTATAGGACTCGTAGAACTTTATGTGCCTCTCATCGGTACTGCTATGCATTCTAGGGAACAACATCTTTCCGGCACGGTCATATTTAACATCAACCGGACTTGGAACCTTCTTGTACTTACCATCCAACGGAGCCCAGTAGGTGCTTTGATCGAGTTCGTACGGAGAACCGTAGTACTGACCATAAAGAAGCGGCACAGAGCCGTACTGTTCACGGGAAAGATAACGGACAAGGGTGAAAGCGTTGTCCGGCTGGTACTCGTTGGTCGGAGTCTTGGCGCAGGAGCGGATGATCACGATGCTGAACACCGAGAATCC
>CAKUSF010000099.1 GCA_934678915.1 uncultured Bacteroidales bacterium | reverse complement strand
GTCAAAAACCTCTACGATTTCAAGTACGAGGACTTCACCCTCGAAGGCTATGACCCCTGGCCAGCCATCAAGGCCCCCGTCGCGGTCTAAGGCTTTTTAGTTCAGTCGATAGATTCCATGATGCCTGAAAGGCAATAGTTTTTGATCCTTTATTTTCTTATTTTGCATTGGTATCTTATTGTATTTTAGTTGTTTATGGCGGAATGTTAGGATAAGGGATTTTTTTGTGCTTATTATGCATCGCGGTCTGGAAGTAGAATTTGGTTCAACTTGTCTTCGAAAAGATACCTTGATACCCAATAGGCATACAGTGCCGATGGAATAAAGAGAAACGTGTTGCCATCAATGATTACGCTGCCGCGTTTTGATTTTGTGGTCACAATGACTTTACGTATCCCATCATTTGCCTCAAGAAACTTCCTCAGCGATTTGAGCCCACTCGGATCTTCATAGATCTTGTCTGTCCACTTGATTTCAGCAAGAGAAAAAGCCTTCTGAGTGGCTGCTTCCACCCAAACAATGTCAACCTCTCCTTTATCTCTGCCCTTGCTCCAATTTGCATATTGCATATTGTCGGGAAATATTTTTGGAAGTTTGAATATTTTCCGCTAAATTTGCAGTAGCATTAATAGTGTGAGGGCATCTTCTATATGAGGATGCCTTTTTTCGTATATGGTTGTGAGAAAATAACCTATTAATATATTCATACAATGACTGGATGGAACAAATCTGAGGCTGAGGCCAAGGCTTCAAGGGAAGCAGGACGAGCAAAAGGGACCTGTTTTCACAGGTGTTTCGATGCTGAAAGGTTGAAGGTCATAGAGTGACACAGGGGTGATGACTGCGTTTTTTTGACTGAAATAATTAATGAAATATTAGAGACGGGTATAAACAATGAATAGGATTTTTTACTAACTTTGTGAATGTATCAGGCGGATTGATGCGCCGGTGATACGTTTTACATAAGAGAGCGCTTAGCTTTTATTCCTTCGGTTGAATCTGGACAATTCAAAGTACAATGGGAATAACGGTTATCGCCCCGCGTTGGCTATCGTTGGGTTTCTCCCACACCATAGCAAAAGCGCGAGTCGAGGAATCCTATTCATTGTACGGCCCGTCCAGAGCCAAACCGAGAGTATGAGACCATCAGGCTCGTGCTTTTTTGTGTTGTGCGTAACCGCCGATTTTGACCGCCTGAAACTGGAACTGATAACATTAGAAGAATCGTCAAATCGGATTGGTAAATGAGAATGAATACATATATGCTTCCTGAGTGGATGGCAGGACGCTATAACAAAGAGGAACGTTTGGCCATAATATTCAATAATCTTGCTGGTGAGACATACTTGTTTGAAGAGGACACCTCGGATTTGATGGAACTTTTGCTGGAGCAAGAGTATTATCAGGCGTTTTCCGCAGCCAGACTTGCTGATAGGCTGGGTTGTTCGGAGGAGGAGTTGGATCCGTTTTTGGACGAGCTTGCGGAGCAGCGTATATTAGTGAAAGAGATTCCTTCTTTGGAAGATCTTACGGTATTGAGAAGCAAGGTTGTCGAAGCGAAGAGATCATTCCTTAAGAAATCTGCTGGAACCGAAAAACTGCAATCTGTGTTTGAACTCGTTGACACTGAGTATCGTGACAGAATTGAAAAACACGGTGTCCCTTCATCTGTGTCGATAGAACTCACCTATGGATGCAACGAGATGTGCGTGCATTGCTATAACCCCAATTCGTCAAGAGAAAACTGCGTGGTAAAGAAGGTCGCGTATGATGAGCTTGCGACTGAGGATTATTTCTCTGTCTTGGATCAGTTGGCGGATATGGGTGTTCCCAAGGTCCTTTTCACGGGTGGAGACCCGTTTGTGAAAAAGGACTTTATAAGGATTCTTCAATATGCCCACAAGAAAAAGTTCGCTGTTGATATCTATACCAACGGGCAGGCCTTATACAATAACCCGGGATTATACGAACAGGTTGTGGCCTGTTTTCCTCACACGATAGGCTTGAGTCTTTACAGTGTGGATCCGGCTGTGCATGAGTCGGTCACGAGAGTCAAAGGGTCTTGTGAAAAGACAAAGGCTATAGCGGACAGGTTGTGTGCGGATGGTGTGGGAATGACAATCAAGTGCCCGATAATGAGGATAAACAAAGATTCCTATAAGGCGGTGTACGATTTCGCCATTTCTCATAATGCCGTGCCGGAGTTTGAGGTCAACATCACCTCCAGTATTGACGGGGATGAGTATGCTGTCAATAATCTGAGACTGACTGAGGATGATTTCAGGGCAGTGCTTGCCGATCCTATGATTCCGTTGTCAACGGAAGGCAGCAGGGCGGAAAGGATAATGGATAGGTCTCCCGAAATGCAGTTCTGCGGGGCGGGAGTTGACAGTTTCAACATCAAACCAGACGGGACTGTCTCTCCTTGCATAGCCTTCAGTCAAGAGTGTGGCAATGTCAAGAACGCTCCTTTGGCTGCAATCTGGAAAGAATCCAAGGAACTGATCCGTGTGCGCTCCTTGAGGTATAAGGACAGTGACAGGTGCGGGAAAGAAAGCTATTGCCGGTATTGCAACCGATGCATCGGTCAGAGTTACACGGAGAAAGGTGTACCGGAGAACTACAGCACGGACAACTGCTTCATCGCAAAAATCCGTGAATCATTAGTTAGAGAAAAAGAGGAGAGTCTCGGCCTCCTGTAATGTGCTGGGATAAGTTTAAGCATTAAAAAACAAAGCAATGAAAAAGTTTCGTTTTTCAAAGAAGAGCGTGAATCTTTCTATGAGTGCTTGTCCAAAGACCTCTGAGGGTACTTGTGGCATTATGTATAGAATGTCCTGGTAACCAATGCTCTTTCAGGGCTGATACAATTGTGTGTCAGCCCTTTACCTTTAGAATTGAGTTGGTGATATTAACTATATCTTATTGAATATGAATTATATCAATGATTATTTTGGCGGTCATAGTAATGACCCGAACGCTCGCTTCCTGTCATTTGACATCTGCCACAATTATTTCTTAAGCCATAAAGGAGTTGCCTCCAGTCCGGAGAACATCAATGAAAGCGTCATGACCCTTTGGGGGTATCTTTCCAGCTGGGGAATGCTGAGGGGCAGAGGTGCGTTACATAATAAGAATCCATACTACCTGAAGGGTGCGATAGAGGTGATAGACAAGTATGGTGACTTGTTTGATGTCGATCTGCCTGATTATCCTAAAAAGAGCGACCTGATTGTAAAGTGCTATGATGATCTTAAATGTTGTATGACGATTGAAGGGGCTACTAAAAAGGACAATGCAATCCCTTCACAGTTACTCATCACGAAGATCATGTTCGGTGTCTTTTCCTGCATTCCGGCCATTGACGTGAATGTGTGGAATTATTTCAAAGGAACAGGATCATTGCGAACCATTCACAAGGCGATCGAAACCTTCGGCTCATTCTATGAAAATAACAAGGATTTGTTGAAGCCGAGAAAGATAACCACGTCTGATTGGAACGGGCAACCTTACGAACGCCGTTTCAATTCAGCCAGACTTTTGGATATGTACGCCTATTCAGAAGGACAGAGTAAATGACGGGTGCTTCTGACATATTCCTAAGAAAACTCCTTGAGACTCCGTCGCCTTGTGGTGGAGAGGATGGGATCGCCAGGATATTCACTGATTATCTCAAGGATGTCGGGAAGGTTGAGGTGGATTCAATGTACAACTCATATTGTGTGTTGAATCCAGATAGTCCTGTCCGGTTGATGATTGAGGCACACAGCGATGAGGTCGGACTTCAGGTTACGTACATTTCAGAAGACGGATATGTCTACTTCCGAAGAAACGGTTGTGTGGATGGCTTGACCTTGCTTGGACGAAAGGTCGTTATAGAAGGGAAAAATGGACCTGTTGCCGGTGTGATAGGAAAGAAACCTGTTCATCTGTCGGGTAATGATGAAAGCAAGCCGGTTCCGGTTGAGGATATGTGGATGGACATTAGCGTGTCCAGCAGGAAGGAAGCTGAAGAGCTGATCCGCATAGGTGCTTTCGCGACTGTTGAAAGCGATCCGGAGTTTATGGGAACCAAACTTGTGTCAAGGGCTTTGGATGACAAGATAGGTGTTTTCATAATAGCTGAAGCGTTGCGTCGGATGGCGGAGAAAAATCTGGGAATAGGAATATGCGCCTGCGCAGCCTCTCAGGAGGAGGTAGGAAGCCGTGGTGCGATTGTGGCCGCGAACAGGATCAGTCCTGAATATGCGATTTGTGTGGATGCTGGTTTCGCGACGGACTTTCCGGGGATGCCAGAGACGAAATATGGTGTGATGCATCTTGGAAAAGGAGTGGTTATCAATCACAATTGCGACAACAATAAAGAACTCGCTGGATTGCTTGTCTCTATTGCGGAGAGTGAAGGGATTCCGTACCAGAATTACACCAATCTGGCTCCAACGGGAGGTACTGACACGTCTGGCATTCAGATTACGGGAAAAGGAGTCAAGACGGCGTTGCTGTCTATTCCTTGCAGATATATGCACACGCCCGTGGAGGTGTGTGACTTGAGGGATGTGGAATCCGCTGTGGAGCTTATCGTCAAAGTGGCGGAAGACTTGGCATCTAAATGAATATGAATGGAATAACAGTTAATAACTAATTTTTTTATGGAAAGAATCAATTATCCAAGTGAAGGATTGTATTACGAAGGAGAGGTGAAGGACGGAATGCCTGACGGGCAGGGAACTTTTTACTATATTGACGGGAAACCTTACAAGGGAGGTGCCTTTGTAGAAGGTAAACTTCAGGGTAAAGGTTGGATGTATTTCGAAGACGGCTCTAACTACAAAGGTGAATTCAAGGATGACTTGCCTGATGGCTTGGGTAGAAGTTTTTCACCAGATGGAAAGATGACCTATGAGGGAAGCTATCTTAAAGGTGAACGTTCGGGCCAAGGTGTTGAATATGAGAATGGTGTGAGGATCTATGCAGGAAACTTTTTGAATGGTAAGTATGACGGAGATGGCACCGAGTTTTATTATTCATCTCCTAAGACGGTAAACTTTAAAGGAGAATATAAGAATGGAATGCGGCGAAATGGAAAATACTATGACAGCGATGGCAACCTCGTATTTGAAGGAGAGTTCTATCTGAAACCCGATAACGGCCTGAATTTTAAATTGGGTAGATGGTATTTTGAAGACGGATCGGTTGTCCACGATGGCAAATTTGGTTCTTCAGACAAGACTATGCTCCAACAATTCACGGGCTATAAGGAATATTACTGCGATTTTGAGCTCACACCGGACAAGCAGGTGATGATGACCAATCGTGAGAGCATCTATACTGGGAGACCTCACAGTGGCTGGTATGTTAAGAATGGAGAGGATACGGATATTATCGTCGAGTTTAGCACAAGTAAAGACTTGAATACAGGAAGATACTTAAGAACAGTTGCATACGATGAGCATAACCCGTATAGGTTCTGTCAGCGGTTTGACAGTAGAGGCGGCGTGGAATCTACTTTTGAGAACGGTCACCTCACCGAGTACTATTTCTCGCTTGATAGAGACAAAACAGTCAAGTATCAAGGAGAAGGAAAGTTAGATTATCGTTACCCCTGTAGGCACGGAAAAGGAAAACTGTATGATGCGAAAGGTCATTTGATTTATGAAGGAGAGTTCAAGGATGGGCAGTACAATGGCCTCGGAAAGCAGTATGGTGAAGACGGACAGATAATCTATGAGGGGAAATTCCTCTGCGGAAAGCCGGAGGAAGAGTTTAAGAAGTCTCCGGAATATTCAGCTTATCTGAAAAAAGAAGAGGATCGGAAAGCACAGGAGGCTGCCAAGGCTCTTGAGGCAAAGAAAAAGGCTGAGGATGAAAAAAACGGCAAGATAGGATGCGCCATCATCATAATCATTGTGATAATACTCGCCAATATTCTATGATGTCTTGAAAGACGATACTGCTTTGATTCTTCCTCTTAGTCCGATGACCGAAGTTCAAACGGGAGCATATTCCTCATAAAATGCTTCCTTCGTAGTGTAAATTAACCTTGACAGGAGCAATAATCTTGTGTTTTGCTCCTGCCAAAGTTATGGAATCCAATAAAATTTGTTTCTTATAGGAAATAAAATTACCTTTTGGAAAAGATTTGTGCATTATGGGTGTTATATCAAGGCCGAAATATGCCGATAAGGTGGATTCCGGGAGTTCCTGATGAATGGACTTTAGCGGAAATCTATCTCAGGGGATTGCTCGGAGGAGCTCTTGCGGTTGGTGTATTTACGGAAGGCTTTCTCTCTTGTTTTCTCCAGCCGGTCCCTCAGCTTGTCCTCTGTGTTTCGGGACAGTGACGGGAAGCGGTTCTTGAGCGCTTTCAGACGATTGTTGATGAAAGCGTCTATGTGTCTGGATTTTTTGTCCTCGTAGATTTCGTTGAAACAGATCATTATTCCTGTCTCGATGGCATCGCCCAGCTCATCGTTGACAGTCGAGCCGAGCATCTTCATTGTCGAGGATGTGTTTATGTAGGAATTGACAAGCGGAGGGATTTGTGTACCTAGCCTCTTGACTGCACTTTTGAGGAGCCGGTAGTCTTTTCTTAGGTCATCCTCGCTCAGTATCAGGTCCATAAGCAATGGATTGTCAGTCACCTTTATCGCATTGTACGGGGTCACAAGGCCGTTTGGATCGCTGAAATGTTTTTCCAGAAACCGGATTATGAGGTTTCTGGCTGTGGCGTTGTAAGAAGGGTAGATTGTCATCTTGCCGAGAAACCAGATTATCCCAGGGTGCTCCAGAATCACCGAGGTGATCCCATCCCAGAGGTTGTCCATCGTGAAGAGCGATTTCGCTCCGGATCTTGAGCTTTGATATTCAGGAGCCACAAAGGATCTGCCGAGCTCCATCACGTGCGGGAGGTATTCTTTTATGAATATGTCGCTGTAGCGGTAAAGGTGGGAAGATGTGATGTCGGGCTGGCCGTCCTCCTTGAGTCTGATGTCCGGTCCGAGGATGTAGCGGTAGCCTCCTATGATGGCCTCTGCGTCCGGGTCCCAGACTATCAGCTGTTTGTACGGATTGTCCATCGTGTCGAATCTGTCCAGATCCATGGAGAGGCCTGAGCTGGCTCCCGCCATCCTGTAGGCGGTTTCCCTCAGACGGCCAATCTCTTTCACGATGTTCGGTGAGTCCTGCCAGGTCACGACATAGAGTTCGTTACCCCCTTTGTTCGTGTTCCCAAGCTTTTTCCGGGAAGTCAGTTCCTCTTTTATCAGCCGCGTGTCTATAGGATCTATTATTCTTTCCATTATTTTGCTTTGTTCGAAATGTTCTTTGTGGTGATAATTCTTCAGACAAATCAAAACAGATTTTATTCGTTGATGTTCTCGCTGTCCCATTCCAGGCGATAGACTTCGTCCCTTATCCTCTCCGCCCACTGAAGAGGGGAGAGACCTCCATTCATTTCAGAGGGTGAGATCGGTTTGCCGAACATTATCCTGAACCGCTTGTGCCTCGCGCGGTACAGCTCGTCCGGAAGGAGCATCATCCCGATGTTGAATCTGATGCCAAGCCGTTCACGCATTGATTCCACACGGTAGAACCGTTTCGAGTTTTCGCCGAAGAATCTGACCGGCACAATCCATCTTCCAGTCGCAACGCTTTGGCTGACAAAGGACTTGCTCCAAGCGGTGTCTTGAATATGCCCGTTAGTCTTTCGCGAGCATTTTCCGGCGGGGAACACCAGGATGTCGTCATCACTCTCATAGATTGCCTTGACCTGAGCCGGAAGATTCCTGTTTTGTCCGCCCATCTTGTTGACCGGTACCGACAGCGA
>CAKUSF010000098.1 GCA_934678915.1 uncultured Bacteroidales bacterium | reverse complement strand
TAGATATAAATTGAATTAGGCTTTCCGTCATCAGGGTCAGACGGAACAGTCACCTTGAACCTGATGTTGTTGGACTGGGTGTCCGCACTCAGGTCAGCAGGAGTGTTCGGAGCTTTTCCCCCACTTCCGGCAATGGCTTTATAAGCGTTCACAAGTCCCTTGCCAAGGTAGTAGTTCGGGTTCTGGGCAGAAATGTCCGAAGTGTTGCCCTCAAGACGTTTTCTTAGTGCGGTCGGTGTGTAGCCATCGCCACCGTACCGCGCAAGGACCAAGGCGGTGACACCGGACACATGAGGACATGCCATTGAGGTTCCCTGCATCTTGCCGTACTTGTTTCCCGGCAAGGTGCTCAAGACCATATTCCCTTTCTTGGCGTCGCCACCAGGTGCAGTGATGTCGCACCATGAGCCATAATTTGTGTAATAAGCTCTCTTGTAGTCAGCCCCAACGGATGAAACATTCACAACAGCTTCGTAATCAGTGCTGGAGACATTCTTATTGTCATTACCCGCAGCAAAGATGACGATACCGCCTTTCATCGGACCTGTCTGATTGCCGTTCTTGTCCACACCGGCATATTTGATGAAATAATCCACAGCCGATTTCAAGGAGGCAGGTGTCGTGGTCAAGTCATCATACCCCCAGCTGTTTTGAGAGATTACCGCACCATGGTCAGCACTCCATTTGATCGCTTCTGGGCCAGATCCCTGCTTGCCACCGTCAAATATCTGGCAGGACATCAACTTGGCACCCTTTATCTGCCGCTTGGAGTCGCCCCCAGCGACGCCACAGACTCCAACACCGTTGTTGTTCACCGCTGCGATCGTACCAGCGACATGCGTTCCGTGATCCTCTGGATGAATATTGAATGTACTCTCCGCGAAGTTGTAGCCATAGACATTGTCTCCGGATTTCTCCGGATTATGCCACATGTTGTCTTTCAGGTCCTCATGATTGTAGTCGATTCCCCCATCGACCACTCCGACAACGATGTCTCCTTTATATTTCGCATAAGTGGAATAATTCTTCCATACCGGAAGGACATTGATGTCGCATCCACTGACCGATGACGATGCCGAACCGTTGTTGTAGTAGTGCCACTGCTGCTCAAGCATCGGGTCGTCAAACGTCCCGGCAGAGGTCGCCCTGACACTTGCTTCGTAAGAAAGCACCTCTGGATCTCCTACGATGGAGATCTTCGGACAATATTCGACCACATCCACACCAGGGATCTCCAGTTCGGAGGAAGCCCTGGTCATGACCTTCGACTCATCATAGCTCAGCACATACCAAAGGTGAAGGCCCTCTGCCCTTGTCCTGGCTTCGAACTTTCCCGCATCCGGAAACAGACGCCTCATCCGGATGATTCCGAGACCACTCATGGATCTCACTTCAGGCAGTCTGACAAAGCCGTTCTTGTCAGTGGCTTTCTCCAGTTTCTCCGCCAGACTTTCATCCACCTTGATGTTCATTTCCTTGAGCAGACTTTCTTCCGGGAGATTTTCCCCGAAGACCTCTTTGACTTGAGGAGAATCAATGGTCTCCTCATCCATGACAGCCTCTCCGACATCACAGGAGAAGGCTGAGATCAAAACGCCCAGTGCGAGCGGAATGTATGGCAATACTCTCATTTCAGAACGGGATTAATAATTGTTCAGAAAATCAACGACCATGAGCAGACTCTGCGGGTCGCTCCACTTGACCTTGTGTGACTTGAGGAAGGATCTGTAATCCACTTCGATATTTGCCGGCAAGGATGCGTTGACATCTTTCTTGCTGGCTTTTAGCTTGAATTTAGGCGTGATCAGGTAGTATGTTGTCCTTACCCTCAATTCCATTCCATGGTCCTTCTCGTTGAGAATGTTCATATAGTTTTGGTTCACCTGTGCATCTGTTTGAAGCGAGGTAAGTTTCATGGTCGAGGACGATGTTGAAGACGTGCCGTATGCTCCTTTGGCCTCGCGGGCTGCCTCGAAATCTCCGAGAATCTCAGCAGCGACACAACCATTGTCGTTCTTGGCGATGACTTTCATCATGCGCCCGAAGACAGGAATGAATATGTCGTTCCCGATCTCCACTGCCTTGACATCGTCAAGGAACGCCTCCTTGATTATCCCGTTGTCAATGTAGTGAAGTTTGTCAGCGCGGAGATGGATGTTCATCTCCTTCTCCTCTTTGTTTCCGGTCTCCATAACCACCGTTCCGCTTGTAAACATAGGGTAGAGGTAAGGGTAAGTGGTTGTAGGTTTCTGCGCACTGGTCATCATAAATGAACCGATCGCCAGAACAACTGTCAAAATAAGTTTTCTCATGTCAAAAATCAATTATTATGGCTGAATATCATTTTAAGGCGAAAAGGGGGCCGCGCCAGCGGCTCCCTTTCACCTATCTCAAATGCAGGTGGAGACTACTCGGTGCGTGTTCCGCTTACCGTTTTGAACAGATTTCCCCATCCACTCTTTGAACTATCAACCAAATCATTCAGATAGTAGCCGAACCAAAGGTCATTTCCAGAGAAAGAACCAGAAGTCTGGACTTTCAAGTTAACCACGGCATTGTCGTCATTGGTGTTGCATGCCAAATATACATCTTTAGCAGCCTTGCCTTCTTTATCCTTGATTGTGTAGAACTTCTGGAAATCAGGAATCGTGAAGATGCCAGCGTCCTTGTCGAAATAGGCATAAATCGGTGAGTCGCACTCCACTCCCCAATAGGTGGTTATCATCACATCACCTTTCTTCGCGTCATCGCTTTTCTCAATGACCCACGTCTTGGTTTCATCATTGCCAGCCCAATAGCTGACACCCGTGACAGTATATTTGCCGACGATGTCCTCCAGACTATAGCCGTAAGAGCAATAGTAGTTGCCATCCGAAGTGAACTCATTGTTCGAATTTCCAAAAAGATCCTCGAAAGAACCTTCCGCGATGGTGAAGGACAGTGATGTACCATAGCCAGGAGCCTCGTTCAGTTTGAAGCCAACAGTAGTCTCATTGAGAACTCCGAAAGTGGCCGCGTCGTAGGTGACGGTTCTGTCGTTGCCGTCAACAACCTTCACTTTGAAGTTAGCGTTGCTTGTGGCACCGGCAAGCGCATAGTCGCTCTTGCTGTAAGCCACCGGCATAAGCTTGGTCCAGTCGCTGAAGTAAACCACAGTGTCAGCCGGCCAGGTCTCGTTAAGGGTGAAATCGAAACTTACGTTATCGTAAGCCCCACCAATTCCTCTTGTCACCTTTCCGGTTCCGTCAACGATGCTGTTGCTGTAAGCAGCGCATGGCGTACCAACTCCATTGACCACAACGCCAGCGGTATATGTAAGAGTGACGATGGCTCCCGGGATAGCCTCCTCCCTTGGAAGGCTTACAATAAGATTCTTGCCATTCGTTGACAGGGATGCCGCAGGCACCTTATAGTTCTTGTACTCAACAAGCACCTTGTTCTCCTTGTCGTACTCTCCATTGACTGCATAGACGTGGGCTGTCACCTCACCATTGCCCAAAGTGACAGGATCGTTGTAAGTAATTGTGTACACCAACGTAGTGTCTGAAGCGCTGACGGCAAGGTTGGAGAGCCCCGGAGCGGTGCTGTCTGTGGTCGTCACAGACGAAGTGACAACTTCGGTGAGGACACCCATCGGGCTGGCCGCCACAGCATAGACTGTGTAGGCCGCGTTCGGAGTAAGATCACTTACACCGAACTCGACTGAAGACTCTTTCGAGAAATCGATCACTCCGGATTCAAGGGCGGTGTAGGAGCCTTTGAGAAGTTTCTCCGCATCCAAAGTTTGCTCACCTCCGGCCAGCACAGCGTAGGAATAGAACCCTGTCCCGGTCTTTCCGGTGATGGTTACATGGATGGAGTCATCGGCAACCACCTGCGCTGTGATTTCCGGAGCAGTGGTTGAGTCGTAATTAATCTGGCCATCCTCTTCGAATTTCACGCAGCTGGCGAGTGTCGCTGAAGCTGCAAGAAGTATGACTAATATCTTTTTCATATACAATTCTATTACTAGTTTTTAACCGCCTTGATGCCCGGTTTGACGATGTTGAGGTTACCAGCGTCCTCAATCCATGCCCAAATACCCCATTCAGTTCCGAAATCAAGTGTTACCTTACCGCCTTCATTGATAATCTTGACATCAACCGAGCCACTGTCATAGCCACTATTGCCATCAAAGCCCAACAGGGTCACAGGCTTGCCATTCGAGTACTTGTACACGGTTTCCTGTCCGAATGGAATATTAAGGATTGTGTGATCCTCGTTGATTGTACCATAATAACGGGTCTTCTCGTTAGCCCAACCGTCAACCTGGAAGAGATTGTCAATCCAAACCATGTGATCGTCATCTTCATCCTTGTAGAATGTCATTGTCCATGTGACAGGTCCATTCCAATAGTTGTCTCCTGTTGCGGTGTAGCTTCCAAGCATGAAGCTGAGAGGGTGGTCGATGTCATTGATGGTCACAGTACATGATCCTTCTGATCCTGCAGGGACGGAATCGGTTCCGACAAGGTTGATGGAGAACTTAAGGTCACCGGTGTAAACACCATCATAGATCGTCTTGATTTCAATGTACTGTGTGCGGTTCTCAGCGTTGAAGGAAAGGACTCCGGAAGATGTCAGAACCTCGAAGTTCACGCCTTCCTTGGCTCCTTTCGTCTCAGGAGAGACAACCTCGAACTTTACGGTCTCCTCAAGCCCCTTGACAGAAGCAAGGGTCACAGGAATCTTGCAGACAGCTCCTCCGGTGGAGTAGTCCTCAGACAAGGAAACTGATGTTTTGTCGAACGCCACGAACGCATCCTTGTCATCGAACTTGGAAGGATCGTTGCTGTCGCACGAGATCAGGGCCGTAGCCGCGACCAGTGCCAATCCAATATATTTAAAAGTATTTCTCATAATCCAAAGCATTATTTAGAAGTTGAATATCCAGGATTCGGAACAAGGTTCTCATTGATGTCGAGTTCTCTCTTCGGAATAGGAAGGGCCCAACGGTAGCTTGGGAACTCAACATTGAGGTTCATCGTGCAAAGAGGGTATTCCGACTCGGTACGGGTCACAGACTTGCCCCAGCGGGCGAGATCATAGATGTAGTGGCCTTCCCATGCAAGTTCTTTGCGACGCTCTGTCTCGATGTCAATCTGACCTGCTGAAGTGTAAGCGGAAGCCCCACGAATACCAGCGATCGCATTGAGATCCTTCACTGCTGTGGTTCCTGGAATTGAAGCACCGTTCTTCAAGGCTTCAGCCCTGTTGAGGTACATTTCTGACAGACGAAGGATCACAACGTTGTTGCAGTCAGGGGAAGCGTTGTCTCCCTTACCCGCATACTTGGTTGTCCACCAGCATCCGGACTCTTCCTTTTCATCAGTCCTGTAAGTCTTCAGACGAACATCACCCTCTTCGTAAAGAGAAAGAAGCGAAGAAGCCACCTGAGGGTCACCGTAACCGGCAGGACTCGTCATCCATGAGATATCCTCCCAAGAGCCATAGGCAGAATTGGAACGTTTGCCATATATTTCGAAGATTACCTCACCGGTTCCGGCCTCGGCCGTCCAGACGGTAGGATATTCAGCGGCCGTCCACAACTTGTACTTGCCGCTCTCAATCACCAATGTCGCGTAATCAGCTGCCTTCTGCCATTCTCCCATGTAGAGATAAACTCTTGAGAGAAGAGCTCTGATGGTGTTGATGTTGACGGTGGCGGCAGGATCGGCCGTGCCGTCGTGAACGTAAGCCGGGTCAATGATGCTCTCAGCCTCAAGAAGGTCTTTCACAACGTTCTCGTAGTTTGAGATGACAGTCTCTCTAGCAGGTTTGCCGGCAGGATCTGTGTGGTAAATGTAAGGGACACCAAGACTCTCCTTGTCGTTCTTCACGGCATAGGTGTAAGGCTGCCCGAAGGTGAGGGCATTCTCGAAATGGCTGAAAGCCCTGAGGAACAGGCACTCCGCCTTGAGATTGTTCAGATCTTGTGTGGTCACCTCGGTAGTTTCCTTTCCCTCAAGATTGTCGATCACATTGTTAGCCATCGCCACGGTGTAGTAGCAGTAGGCCCACATGGCTGAAGTGTTGTCCTCCGTGTAGTTCCATGTGTAGGACTGGACGCAACGGCCAGAGTTCTTGTAAGAGGATTTCTTACCGTTGCCCGAACGCATTTCAGAGTCAAGAATCCAGTCGGCCCCGTACCAACCAGTGGAAGCAAGATAGTAGTAGGCACCGAATGTGGCGTTTTTAAGTCCATCATAAGTTGCCAAAGTCAACTCGGTACTCTGAGAAAGCTTAGGCTCCCTTGTGAGGAAATTCTTATCGCACCCTGTCACACAAAGAAGAGAGACGGCACCAATAATATATATAAGTGTTCTTTTCATAATTCACGTTCTTTTTAGAATGATAATTCAACACCACCGACAAATGTCTTGACCATTGAGTGGGCGGCACCAAGGCTGTAGCCCATAGGGCCGATTTCCGGGTCAAGCGCCATCAGATTGTGGAATGTGTAAGGATTGAGCGCGCTCACGTAGACTCTTACACCCTTCATGCCGATAGTCTTCAAAGCGACCTCCGGGAGGCTGTAGGACAAGGTCACATCCTTGATTCGAAGGTAGCTGCCGTCCTGCAAGAATCTGGTAGAATAGCCGACGAAATAACGCCCAGGCTGTCCGGCAACCGGTTTAGGAGTCACACCTGTATCACCTGGTTTCTTCCAGTAGTTCAGAGCTGCGGTGGAGGTGTTTGTGGTCATGTCGTAACCGTCATCAATATAGGTGTTGGAGACGACAGCCTTGTTGCCAGCGACAAACTCAAAGAATGCGGAGAGGTTGAAGCCTTTCCATGAGAGGCTGGTGTTGAAACCACCTGTAGCCTTAGGTTCAGGAGATCCTTTGTAGACGTATCGTGCCTTGTTGACATCAGAAGTTAGCTTGCCATCCTCATCGTACCAGAGACCTGCGCCTGTTGAAGGGTTGACACCGTACCAATCACGAAGGTAGAATGTGTAAAGGCTTCTGCCCTTAACTATTCTTGCAGGGGTTCCACTGTTGCTCCCAGTACCGGCACGGTTGTCTGACACAGAAAGGAACTCAGAGTCACCAAGGTCAAGCACTTTGGATCTGTTGAACGCAATGTTGAAGCCAGCGGTCCAAAGCCAATCGCTATTTCGGAAAAGGATTCCCTCAAGCTGAAGCTCGACACCACGGTTGCGGATGGAACCGATGTTCATGAAGTTGGACGCGAAGCCGGTCGTGTAAGGCACCTGCTTTGAAAGAAGCATGTCATCAGTCTTTCTCTGGTAAACATCCACGCTACCGGTAAGTCTGTCATCAAAGAATCCGAAATCAAGACCTAAGTTCCAAGTCTTGTTCTTCTCCCATGAAAGCTCAGGGTTCGCAGGTCTTGAAGGAACCATTCCGACAAGATTGGCATAAGTAGCTGTGGAATAGATTCCGTAAGCCCGGTATGCGGAAATGTTGTTGTTACCGTTCACTCCATAGGAAGCACGGAGTTTGAGGGCGCTGAGCCAGTGGTTTGAATTCCTCATGAAATTTTCCTTGGAAATGTTCCATGAACCACCCACTGACCAGAACACACCCCATCTGTTGTCTGATCCGAAAAGGGAGCTGCCGTCCGCGCGGAGTGACGCCTGAAGATAATATTTGTTCAGATAGTTATAGTCAGCGACTCCGAAGAAAGAGAGCATTGACTCCTCGGAGAAGTTATAGAGAACCGCATCCTGAGCATCGGTGGATGTCGTAGGGTAAGGGATCAGAGGGTCAACGTTTGGAGATTTGCCACCGAGGTAGTCATAAGTGTCGGTCATAGCCTCCTGACCAAGAAGCAGACGGAGGGAATGGTCACCGAATTTGTCATCGTAGGTGATGGTGTTTGATGTCGTGTAACGAATGTCTTTTGTTCCGATCATCCAAAGGGTCGTGGACCCTTCATTGGTCTCAGGGGCCCAATACTGCTTGGAATCCTCGTAGAGGAACTC
>CAKUSF010000097.1 GCA_934678915.1 uncultured Bacteroidales bacterium | reverse complement strand
GCAAAGTTTACAAATATAACAAAAACGGTGGGAAATCCATCCGCACCGAAACCAAGATATTCATTTGTGATAGACCCAGTCAGGATAGCCGATCTTGGACTCCAAGGCAGCGATGTCGCCCGCTCGCTTACTTATGTACGGAGAAGGCTTGCCAGCATTGCGTTTCACCGGATTCGGAAGGCAGGCTGCTATGAGGCAGGCCTGACGACGGGTCAACTTGGCTGCCGATGTGCCGAAATGGATCTCGGCAGCAGCCTCAACCCCATATATTCCTTTACCCATCTCAGCGACATTCAGATAGACTTCCATGATCCGTTCCTTGTCCCACATCAGCTCAATCAAGACAGTGAAGTAAGCCTCAAAACCTTTACGTACCAAGGACTTATGAGGCAACAGAAAGACATTCTTGGCCGTCTGCTGAGAAATGGTGCTGCCACCTCTGCGACGCTTGCCGCTCTCATATTCCTTCTGCGCCTGACGGATTGCCTTCCAATCGAAGCCATTATGCTTGTCGAAAAGATTGTCCTCGCTGGCAATGACAGCCTTGGCCATCTCAGGGGAAATCCTTTGATAAGGAACCCACGTCTTGCGAGTTTGAAAACTCTTGTCGCTCCAGTGTTGAATCGATCTTTGAATCATGAGCGGAGTGACATAGACAGGACACCATCTAAGAATCAATACCCACAGGAAAGTGACCGCAAAGAAAGCCAACGGCAGCTTGATAAGCATCAGCCGCCAGAGTCTTCCCCACAAGGCACGGTTCTTTTTCCTACTCATATTCAGTAAGTTTCAGTCTAAACTTCAAACTTTTGCTTCCGCCAGGGAAAATCTTCGCGCCCTCCTCGGTGAAGCCAAGTTTCCGATAAACATTCCCATCGGACCATGAGGCATCCGCGTAGCTCATCACATCGTCCGGCCTAACGTCCTCTATGAAAGCTTTCAGGAGTTTGCCCATTCCTCCGTCCACTCCCACACCGTCCAAAGATGCGTAGCGAATCCACTCGCAGGATCGGATTTCGCGTTCTCCTTTCCGCCATATTCTTGGAGCAGAAAAACCAGCGACAGCGACCAGTGTACCAGAAGGGATGCCTTCGCCTCGTCTGACGTACAGACCGTAGAGATGACGGCAGCGGGTGTAACCCAAACGGTGAAAGGATTGAAGGAACGGTTCAGCGACCGTTCTGTCAATCCTTCGCACCTCGCAGTTGCGGGCGTATATTCGTTTCAGGCCGTCCATTGTCTCAAGACCTTTCGACTAGCTCAAGGGCCATGACAGATCGGTCACTGAGCTTGTCGAAGTGACAAAGTGACTTTCTTATTTCAAGCCCTCAAGGCAAGCCTTGACGTTGGCCTCAATGCTGTCAGCGGAATATTCAGTTTTCTCAAACTTATCTCCGGTGATGTGCTCGTAGAGCTCAATGTAGCGATCTGAAATCCCTGCCACAACCTCAGGGGTCATCTGAGGAACCTTCTGTCCCTCCTGACCTTGGAACCCATTGGCCATCAACCACTCACGAACAAACTCCTTGGAAAGTTGCCTCTGATGCTCGCCCTTGGCAAGCCTCTCTTCGTAGCCCTCGGAGTAGAAGTAACGCGAAGAGTCCGGAGTGTGGATCTCGTCCATGAGGTATATCTGTCCGTCTTTCTTTCCGAACTCGTACTTAGTGTCCACCAAGATCAATCCATGCTGAGCAGCAATCTCACAGCCTCTCTGATAAAGAGCCCTTGTGTAAGCCTCCAACTTTTCGTAGTCTTCACGACCCACAAGTCCTTGAGCGATAATTTCTTCCTTGGAGATGTCCTCATCATGGCCCTCAGCAGCCTTTGAAGTCGGAGTCACAAGCGGCTCCGGAAACTTCTGGTTCTCGACCATGCCGTCCGGCATGGCCACTCCGCAGATTGTCCTCTTACCAGCCTTGTACTCTCTCCATGCATGACCTGCAAGATAGCCACGGATGACCATCTCCACCTTGAAAGGCTCACACTTGTGACCAATGGTGACAGCAGGATCCGGAACGGCTACTTTCCAGTTCGGAAGGATGTCCGAAGTTGCATCCAAGAACTTGGCTGCAATGCGATTCAGTACCTGTCCTTTGTAAGGGATGCCTTCCGGCAGAACCACATCAAAAGCAGAGATTCTGTCTGTTACCACCATCACGAGATACTGCCCGTCAATGTCATACACATCACGAACCTTACCGACATACTTTCCAACCTGTCCCGGCAGATTGAAATCGGTTTTTACTATTGCATTCATATTCTTTGAATTAAGTTCGACTTTCCCATCCGGCACATCAAAATGACCACCCTGTGGGGCGTACAGTCTGCAAATTTAACTATTCTTCTTTAAAATTTCATCCACGACAGGCGCGATCTTGTCATAATCGTACCCTCTTGTGAGACCGAATTTGATAAGCTTGAACTTCTCTTGAGGATCGCCCTGTAAAACCCGGTATTTAGCCTCCAACACAGACATCATCTTACGGTCAGTCTCATCAGAATCAATTTCTTTTAAAGCCGCGGAGATGACATCCTTGGATATTCCCTTGCCTCTCAATGCAAAAGAGATCTTTGCTGGTCCCCATCCCGAAAGACGCGACTTCTCCCTCGCAAAAGCCGCAGCATAGCGAGCATCATCAACAAACCTATCTTCCACAAGAGCCGTGACCGCTCTTTCTGCAGAATCCTTGTCACCTTCAAATGCAGAAAGAGCTTTTCTGAATATGTCAGAGCGGCAATATTCCCTTTTCACGCACTGAGCCTGCAACTTGTCAAGCACTTTTGCATATTCATCCATACCGCTAGAAATCATAGCCGATACTAAAGTAAAAGCCAACGTTATGGGTATAGTCAGACCAATGAATATTCGCGCTCACAGGGCCGATGATCGAATTGTAGGTGTACTGAAGTCCGCATCCGAAATAGTCCCTAACTTCTGTCTTCCATTTTTTTACAGAAGACAACTCATCACACGATGCAACATAGTTTGCAATCATGGACAAATAGTTATTCTTCATCAACTTAACCCTACAGTCAGCCCTTGCAACCGTCAAGATTTTCTGCATGGCAGCAGCATTATTGATGCCGATAAACGGAATCTGCTGGTCCAAGTAGCGTCCAGCCATGCTTCCGCCAATCGTGTTGGTGAATGGAACCGGGACTTCCTCTCCAAGGAGATACCTCAGATCCAAAGAAGGGATGAACGCAAATGAATCTCCTCCGAAAACCTTCTTTACGTCAAATTGGAAAGAATGGAAATTATTGAATTTGTTAGGTCCACCGCCAAACACCCATTCGTAGGTAAATCCGACAGACTTCCCTTTTGTCGGAATGTAGCCGTTGTCAAAGGAATCTTTGCGAGCATCAAAGAAAAAAGTCACGTAGTCGTTGGAGAGTTGATTGATGTCATAGTCACCGAAAGCTTGTTCGGCCATCAGAGAACTGACATTGTAGTAGTCGTTTCTAAATCCGGTCTTAAGGAAAAACGTTGACCATTTGAAATTAGACAGATAAATCTCCTGACGCACATCCAAGAAGTTAATCCTGAAACGGTTGTCACCAATGCTAAAAGTATTTCTGTCAGTATAGCGTACTCCAGCCATCACATTGAACGATAGCCCCTTAGGAGATATATATGAATATGTCACATTGGCGTTAGGATTGGTCCCGACCTTCCCTGTGAAGTCAAGAGATGATCCCTGAATCTTGTGGACACCCCAACCCAAGTTGATCAGCACGGACACAATTTCTTCTGTGTCGAAACGACCTCCGAGACCTAGCTGGCAGACAGGGCCGCGCTTACAGTTAAATTTCAGACGGTAAGGTTCCTCGTCCCCGACAAGTTCATAGTTCACATAGTCAAAAGCATTGGTTCCAAAGATTGTGGCCACAGCATCCTCAATCTCCTCGTTGCCCATCCTCGCACCAGCGCCCACCTTAATCTTTTTCATTAGGTAAAGGCTCTCGTTGTCGTCCACACCGGTAATTTCAACTCCTGAGACAAGTACTTTCCTGAGCCGGATGTCCTGAGCCGGATCATTCTTGAGAACCGTCTTGTCTGCACCAACCACTGCCTTTACGGAATCCAGTTTGTCGGCCACAGCCATGGCTGCCTGATAGCCACGGTTGATGATGGTGTCTATGCTGTTTGTGTCAAAACTGAGCATGTTATACTCATGCAGATCCGGCTTGATGTTCACATCCGGTATGTCCACATTGGACTCGAAAGACGAACGTCCGAGCATGTCAATTCCTGTGTTGATGATGTCGGCCAGATTGTTGATCTGGTTGTAGTTCTTGTAGCCATCTGAAAGATTAACCCCAATCACGATGTCTGCACCGACTTTCTTAGCCAGGTCCGTTGGATAATTGTTTCTCATGCCACCGTCAACCAAGACCATTCCGCCAACCCTAACAGGTGCAAAAAGGCCAGGAATCGACATAGTGGAACGGAGAGCAGTGTTAAGTTTGCCTTTCGTCCAGATCTTCGCAGTTCCGGACACCAAGTCAGTGGCCACGCACAAGAAAGGTATCGGAAGGTCGTAGAAATCAATTATATCCTGATAGCCAACTGAAAGAGAGCTAAGGATGTTGTTGACATTCTGACCATAGACCATTCCAGAAGGAAGACTTCCCAAAAGATTGTCTTTAACCATGCTTGTAGCATCAGCCTGTCCCGCCCCGAAATGAATGTCTTCCACTCTACGGGTGTAGTCTTGATCTCCTCCCTTCATCTGGAGATACTCGTTCTTGTCGTAAAGAAACGGGAAGGAGAGGGCATATTTCTCCTTATACTTAATTGATGAATATGATAGATAATCTCTTGGTACCTTGTCACTCAAGGCCATATCCCAATCGATGTTGCGGATGATTGAGTCCAGATGATCAGCATCATAGCCAAGAGCATAGATGCCACCGACCAAGCCACCCATGCTAGTTCCCATCACGATGTCAATCGGCATTCCGATTGACTCAAGGTACTTGATGACCCCAACATGTGCCGCACCCTTGGCACCGCCTCCACTAAGCACAAGAGCCACGGTCGGACGATGTCTGACACTCCTAATTGAATCCAATTTATGCCTAATCTTCTCAACTCTTAGATCCACTGCCTCGCGCTTCTCATCTAGCACTGAGTGCTGAGGTTGTGCGGACACTTTCGGCAACATGAAAGCCATCACGGCCAATGATGCCAATATTCTGAATATTCTCGTTCCCATAGTCATTTGTTTTATATTGATAAATCAGTTTTTCCTATGTTCTCCTGCCAACATTCCGCAAGCTGCAAGGATGTCTTCACCTCTGGAAGCCCTTATCGTACAAGTAATTCCGTGATTAGAAAGCCTATCCCGGAAGTTTTCCATCATGATCTGTGGTGAAGACTCAAAAGGTGCATCGGGAATCTTGTGGAAGCGAATCAGGTTGACCCTGCATTCCAATCCGCGAAGAAGCCTTATTAGGGCATCCGCATGCCGCTTGTCATCATTCTGACCTGCGAACATGGTATATTCAAAGCTAACGCGCCGTTGACCTGAGAAATCATATTCACGAATCATGTCGATCACATCCTGAACCGGCCATGCCTTTTGAACCGGCATCATCTCCGCCCTTTCGTCAGGGAAAGGATTGTGAAGGCTGACGGCAAGGTGGCAGCGCGTTGAATCGAGATACTTCTTCAAGTTCGGGAGTACACCTATCGTCGAGAGGGTGATTCGCTTAGGGCTCCATCCAAATCCCCAGTCAGCCGTCAGTACTTCAATGGCTTTCACCACATTGCTAAAGTTGTCCAACGGCTCTCCCATTCCCATGAACACAGCGTTCGTCAATTCGCTGGCCTCATCGATACCGATGAATTGCGATAGAATCTGAGCCGTAGTGAGGTTGCCATGGAAGCCTTGCCTTCCGGTCATGCAGAAACGGCATCCCATTCGGCAACCGGCCTGTGATGAGACACATAAGGTCTTTCTGTCGTCATCGGGAATCATAACCGCCTCGACAGCGTTGCCCTCCCCAATGGGGAAAAGGTATTTCTTCGTCCCGTCAGAAGAGATCTGGCAAGTCGAAGGCAGCGTCACCCCAAGGGAATATTCCTCTTTAAGTCTCTCGCGTCCTATCTTTGAGATGTTGGTCATCTCGTCTATGCTCCTAACCTTACGTCCGTACAACCACCCAGAAATCTGCTTGCCCGTGAAGGCAGGCAGACCGACTTTCAAAGCTATTTCCTTCAGTTCTTCCGGGGTCTTACCCAGCAATTGCTCTCGCATAATTATCTCGTTTGTTTTTCTACTACAAAATTAATGAAAAATAACACCGGATTGGACGTAAATTCTTATCTTTGTCACAAAGGCGACATCTTTTCGCCCGAAACTACTAACAATTATTATTACATCATTATGGCAAAAGAGGTAGAGGCTAAGGCCACTGACACCAGCGCCGCCAAACTCAAGGCGCTGCAGGCCACGATCGACAAGATTGAGAAAGACTACGGGAAAGGAACGATCATGAAGCTGGGGGAACAGCCACAATGGGACGTGCAGGTCATACCGAGCGGTTCCGTAGCGCTTGACCACGCTCTCGGAATCGGAGGCTATCCGCGCGGAAGGATCGTGGAGATCTACGGTCCGGAATCCAGCGGAAAGACCACTCTGGCGATCCATGCGATCGCCGAGGCGCAGAAACAGGGCGGCATCGCGGCGATGATCGACGCGGAGCACGCATTCGACAGAACTTACGCGAAGGCCCTCGGGGTGAATCTCGAGACTTTGCTCATCTCCCAGCCAGACAACGGAGAGCAGGCTCTGGAGATCGCCGACAACCTGATCCGTTCGGGAGCGATCGACATCGTGGTGGTCGACTCAGTGGCCGCCCTGACCCCGAAGGCTGAGATCGAGGGCGAGATGGGCGACAACAAGGTCGGACTTCAGGCAAGGCTGATGAGCCAGGCGCTGCGGAAGCTGACAGCTAACATCGCAAAGACAAACACCTGCTGCATATTCATCAACCAGCTCAGGGAGAAGATCGGCGTGATGTTCGGCAATCCTGAGACCACAACCGGCGGCAACGCCTTGAAGTTCTACGCTTCCGTCCGCATCGACGTGCGCAAGACAACCCAGCTCAAGGACGGCGAGGAAGCCCTTGGCAACCGCACCAGAGTGAAGGTTGTCAAGAACAAGATGGCTCCGCCTTTCAAGAAAGCGGAGTTCGACATCGTGTTCGGCGAGGGCATCTCCCACGCCGGTGAGATTCTCGACTTGGGTGTTGAATATGGCATCGTCGGCAAGAGCGGCTCATGGTTCAGCTACGGCGACCAGAAGCTGGCTCAAGGACGCGAGGCCACAAAACAGTTGCTCAAGGACAATCAGGAGCTCTGCGACGAGATCGAGGCAAAGGTCCGCGAGGCGCTGAAGAACGTGAAGGACTAAGCTTTCGCGTTCTCCTCGGCGATCGCCTTGTTGTAACATTCACGGCACAGAGGCTCGTAGGCATCCTTTTCTCCAAGGACCACGAGTTCTGTGCTGTGTGATAATCTGTGGGAATGGTTCGCGAGATTTCCGCACCTGACGCAGATGGCATGGACTTTCCTGACCTCCTCGGCGACAGCCATCAGGTAAGGCATCGGGCCGAAAGGCTTTCCGAGGAAATCTGTGTCAAGGCCGGCGATGATCACCCGGACTCCGCGATCGGCAAGTTCCTGGGCCACGTCCACGAGGGTCATGTCGTAGAACTGCGCCTCGTCGATGCCCACAACCTGAACCTCCGGACCGACGTTCAGCATCTCCTTGGGATCTTTCACTGAATGGCACGGAATCTTGTGGAAGTCGTGGGAGACCACGTCATCCTCTGAATATCTTGTGTCGATTGTCGGCTTGAAGATCTCGATCCGGAGGTTGGCGAATTTGGCTCTTCTGATCCTGCGTATGAGCTCTTCTGTCTTTCCGGAGAACATTGAGCCACAAATCACTTCAATACATCCGGTTTTTTTTATGTTTTCTGAAAACATTTCGTTAGATTTGTTGAATAATCAATAACACTCA
>CAKUSF010000096.1 GCA_934678915.1 uncultured Bacteroidales bacterium | reverse complement strand
TCCTATCACATCTATACCCTTGTCCTCTCCGCCTCCGTCCTCTTCACCTATTTCGGTGTCAACTATCTCCTCGGAGGCCTGCACAGTTACGCAAAGGTGCTGTAGAAAGGATCGAGTGCTGTTCCTCAGAACGTCAATTGTAGTCCGACCGATGAAATGAGCCTGTTCCCGACATGGCTTTGGAGATAATCAATGCCGGTTTTCAGCCCGATTGTAGTGCTTTCTTTCACTACTCTGAGGTATTCGATTCTTGCTCCGATCACGACATGATCAGAAGAAAGGACCTCTAAATCACGGGGATACCATTCCTGGACAGGGCGGCTTTCAGCGCGGGCTCCGTTGTAGACATATTCACCATCAATACCCTTGTAGCCTTTGAGTTGCAAACCTGCCGTCAGGCTGCTCCTTTTGAAGAAGAATTGTCTTGAGGCCCCGGCTTCAGCGCTGACACCGGAATATTTGAACAGACTGTGCGGGGTGACATAGCTGTCATTTTTGCTGATGAACCTGACTCCTGAGTGGCCGCTCCACAGAAATGATTGGCCTTTGGCCAGGTAGTAATCGTATGACAAGGCAGCGTCGAAAGTGCGGTATTTGCTCATGGTTGCCTTGGAAACCACTTCCCAGCCTACACCGCTTATTTGTTTGGTGGCATATTCAGTCCCGTTTGTCAACTTGTACAGCGAGCTTAGTGACAATCTGTGCAGATTGTTACCACGTTCTGAAATCATTTTGGCATCCAAAAAGAAATCATTGACACTGCTTAGCCCCATGTCGCGGGGTTGGGTCGCATCTTGCCTCAATTCGGTACGGCTTAATCTGTAGCCGGCGTCGATTAACAACTCTATGCCTGAGTTTAGTCCGTACTGGATGGCTCCACCGTAACTGTTGCCTTGGTAGTACATTGTGTAAAGACCTCCGGAGCCGACCACGTCTTCCGTGAAATTCCCTAATCCTTTCAAGACAAACACATTCTGTAGCAACGAACTGTTGCTTAGGGTTGGGGCGGCCCTTTCAAGGTAGTGTGAGTACATGATGTTCATTCCCAAGGAATGGCTTGCTCCTATCGAGAAGACAAACGATGGTGAAAGGTCAACATCGTAGGCCGTGGATTCACTGCGGGGGTCCTGCTGTTTTGCCGCGATGCGGTCACGGTATCGGACGTGTAGTCCACCGAAGTGTCGTCCTGACAAAGGAACCGCCATCTTGAACTCCATGTCGTATGATTGCCTCTTCCTATCACTCAATGTGGTGTCAGCTACATTGTAGATAAAGCGCTCGTCAAGTGGATCATAGACTAATGTGTTGAAGCGTGTTCCGGAATCGGAGAGGTTGTCGTAAGAGAACTGTCCCCAAAGCTTGATTTTGCCAATCGAAGCGCAACCTGCCGTGTTGAAGTGAATATCAGAGGCCGATTGCGGTTCTTGAAACAGATGGTGATCTCCTGTGTGGAAGTCGTATGAAAGGTTTGCGGTGTTGTTGGGTCTCCGGCTGCTTTTACCCATCAGGGCTGCATTCCCGGAATCAATCCAAAGGGTTCTTTCTTTATTTAATAATCCGTTGTCTTGTGCCCACATAGTAATAGGTGCGAGCACAAGAATCAACGGGAATATTCTTGGAATACAACTTTTCATCTGTTGTCCTTAGGACTATTTTGCCCAGGAAGCCTTCTTTGAGTTCCTTCTGATTGAAGGGTCTTTGGCTACCGTGAAATCATTTGTGGAGTTGTTGGTGTCCTGATAGATTGGGTTTCCTTCGGAAGACTTGCCCTCTTCCTTTCGGACAATTGACTCTTTGACATAAGTGCCGCTTACCCATGTCTTGCCTGCGTCAATGTTTTCAGGAAGGTAAGGGTTTGTTGTGGAATTCTTAACCCAGTTTACACCGTCAAGGATGTCTGAACGGAGAATAGGAACATAAGTTCCTGATGGTTTTCCTCCATTATAATTCGCGATAAGTGTGGCTTCTGCGATCGGGCTTGAAGGAGCGAAAAGAATCAAACCGGCATTCGCAACCGAAACCAAGTACTGTTTGGTTATGGTGGCATTTTGTGGGTTGAGCAGGATCATGTTGTCTGAGGATGGATTGTCAACCTGGCCATTCTCAATGTATTTGTCGCAGACTGTCTCGAATTCAGCGCTTGACAAATCTATAGAGTTCGGATTCTTGTCAGCTGCCGTGTGATCTGTAGCGGAGGATGCGATGATAAAGGATTCACCCGGGTTGAGAAGATAAGTCTTTCCGTCTCCCGGAATCTGCCAGATGATGTCCTTTACGGCCACATAGTCGTCAGCGACCATCTTTGTGGATGATCCGTCAGCCGCAACGAGATGACCGTTATTGTCAGCGAAGTTTATGCTTGATGAAGAATAGTTACTTGAAGAGCTGATGCAGAGTCCATCGACATAGACAGGCTCGCTGCCATTGTTGTAAATCTCAAAATAGTTGTCTTTCATGTAATTAGTCTTCGTTGGGGTCTTGCTGCCGCAGTAAAATATTTCCTTGAATATGAGCGAAGACGATTTGGTCGCGGAGATTTTTATGGAGGTCAGAGCGTCCTCAGAATCAATGACAACAGCCTTCGCGCTTCCGAGGTAGTTGTAGATGGAGTAGCGGGCAGTTGCCACGACATCATACACTCCTTCAATAAGTTGGGACACAGACACGGATTTGTCGGAAGTCTCAAGCTCGGTGATCTCACCTGTGTTCGTGTTTGTGAAGGTGACAAGATAGCTGTCCGGTGATGGAACGCCTTCTGCGAATCCAGATTCATCCAGACTGATGTCAAAATCGTAGAATTTCACTTTGTCCTTTTGGCATGAAGTGAAAGAAAAGACTGTGGCTAAAGCCAAAACAGCGATAATGATTGTTCTTTTCATATACAATAATGTTAAGATGTTGTCCTAAATTTTAACTTTGAGCTCAAATCCGAAATACATTGGGGAATTCAGCTCCGAATATGTGCCGATGCTTATTTCAGAAGGGTCCAGAGGTCTGGAATTGAATATGTTGTTGACAAAGAAAGATGCCGTCATCAGATCTCCGATCTCCTTGGAAATATTCAGATTGAAAACAACCGTAGGGATTGTGTGACTCACTGTGAAGCGGTTCGGTGATTTGATGTCATACATGTACTTATAGGCAGGATCCGACGCCATCGCTGATGTGAATTCCTCCACGTGTCCGTTTTCCGCGCTTATGAAGAGCTGAGGCAGTTCATCGTTGTTGTAGTCAGTCCAGTTGCGTGTGAACACATTCAGCTGAGTGGAGAGTGTGACCACGAACCCGATGGATGGAATATTGTGCGTCACCCTCAGCGTTGTGAGGAATTTTTCAAAATTGACACGGCTGACGAATGGATCATAGACAGACACATTTGCTCCGACATAGCTGCCGGAACGCTGTCTGAAATCAAACGTGTACCCTGCATTGGCGCTTTGGGTCGTCATCCATGCTCCGTTGAGGAAAAATGAAGTTCTGATGGCATCGAAACGACCGAGGTTCAGTTCATATTCAATTCCCCGATTGTGCTCGTAGCGAGTGTTCATCGGCTTGTAATACCTGAAAAACTTCTTGTCGTTCCGGGTCAAGTCGAAAACCGGAGCTCCGGATTCATCGGTACCGGCAATGGAGTAAGTAAGGTAAGGAAGCAGGACGAATGTGTCAAAATCCGAACCGAAAGTGTACCCGTTTTTCATCAATTCATCATAGAATGTGATCTTAAGGGTGTAGCGGGAGGCGATTGTCAGATCAATGCCGAACTCAAGCTTGCGGTTCTTTGCCATTTCCAGTTCGCTGTTGGTAGTGTCGAATATTCTTGTGCTTGCGATCACGATTTTATCTTCAGCGGACTGTGCATCGTTGTTGAAGAGAGGCTGGTCGCAGTAAGCGTTGTTCGGATGAAGGTATGATGCGGTAGGAGCCTTTGCCGTGATTCCGTAGCCGCCCCTTAGATTCAGAACGCGAGGGATAATCTCATAGCTGAGATTGATTCTTGGAGATAAGGCATCCAAGCTCCCTACCATGTCGTAACGCAATCCAGCGCTTAGGTTGAATGATCTGCTCAAGACAGTCGCCTTGAATGAGCTCTCAGCGAACACACCGAACTGATTCACGAACGGAATGTCATCGAGAGGCCTTTCCCGGTAGCCGGAATCTGTGTTTGTGCTGTGTGGAGGTGGTGTTCCTTCCGGAAACACAAGCCCCTTTCCCAAGTTTCCATCGGATTTGAAATCCATACCGGCAAGGATGGTTTCGTTGGCATTGCCCCAGGATTTGAACAGCTTTGCGATGAGTTTGGCATAACTGTTCATTTCCCTGCTGTAGAAATCATAGTGCGAGAAGTACGAATCCGGCATGAATGTGGCGAATGTCCCGGACGAAACCTGTTCAGGACTGAAATTCGTTATCTTGTTGCCGTGGATGTCATAAAAGTCTCTTCCGGGAACATTGCTGACGATTGACCCATCAACCATGTTGTTGGTGTACAAGGATGTGGCGTTGGCGCAGATCTGTTCTTTGAAGGAGTCTTTCAGTGTGAAGCTGTTGGAAAGATCATATCTGATAGACTTGAGCCAGCCGGCATTCGCGCTCCAAGTTCCGTTGGTGCTGATGCGATAGCCGTAACTCTTTCCTCCTGACGCGAGACGTGACCTTAAGTCATCAGGATTTGGATTTCTGGTGTCTTTGCCGAATTTCAGATCAATGGAACTGGTGCTCGAAAGCCTGTTGAATGTGTTGCTGTAAACAGCTTTGAAGTTGATTCTCTGATAGTTGGCGTAATTTTCAGTGGTTTTGGAGTTGCTGTAGGCATAATCAGAACTGAGGTGCAGGCTGCCGGCCTGCGGAGAAATCCGGAATCCTTTGGAAAGTGAAGCCTGATAGATTTTGGGATCTGTCTTGAGCCTGACAGTCAGAGGTTCGGCTCCTGCTTTAGAGTTTATGATGACGGCTCCGGATGTCAAGTCTCCGTATTGGACGGACGGAATTCCTCTTATGACTTCAATAGACTCAATGTTGTCTGTGGAAATCGAACGCACATCCACTCCTGAGTTAGGAACAGAGCCTGCATTGAATGTGGAAGTACCAGCGATGGTGGTGGACGTGCCGTTCATGGCGGAGCTGATACCTTCCATGTTTGCATTGTTGGACACCGGTGATCCGTCTATGATGATGGCGGTTCCAAGGCTGTTCATGTCACTGCCGGAGGCTGTACGGAGGTTGAGGCTCTGGGCGCTTGACAGACTTGGGTTTGACAAGCTGACACCAGGCAGCAGTTGCATCACATCGCCAAGTGAACTTGTCAGGGCATGATCAATGGCCTGACGGGATATTGTGGATGCGGTGGCTTCTCCTGCCTTACTGCTTTGGGCGACCACTTGAACCTCTTTCAGACGGAAAGAACTCTGTTTTAAAGAGAAATTATAAACGGCTCTGCCTGAACGTTTGAGCACTACCGTTGAATCGATAGTGACGTAGCCGATCATCTCTATGTGGAGGTCATATTGGCCTTCATCCAAATTATCGAAAGAGTAGTTGCCTTCCGCGTCAACCACAGAGTACATGCCTGCCGGATTGAGCACAACGACAGCCGCCTCAAGCGGTACTGACTTCCCGTTTTCTATGGTTGTCACCTTGCCGCTCAATCGGATTTTTCCGTCACTCTGCATTGAATGTCCGATGTTCCCATGAAGCAAAAACAGAAACAGTAGCGGAATTATGTATTTCAATTCCTTCCTCATCTGTACATAGCTTGTTATTCGCTGATTCTTCGTATGCTCTTTGTAAGTTCAGCCCGCAGGCGTAGATCACTTTCTTTTTCAAGAAGAGATTGACAGAGACTCTGGGCGTGGGGTGCGAGATAGGAATAGCGATACCATCCAAGTGTCTCAGCGATAAGTAATTTTATATCTGGATCCGAACATCTTGTGTAATATTCGGCAATCGGGTCAAGCGCATCCGCCCGGCATTGGTTCCTTTGCGCGCGGATGAAAAGTTTTGCCGACCTTAGGTCAATGGACTCACTTGACAGATTGTCGATGTCTGCTTTCTTGGAGGACGAATTTGAATCAATGTACTTGCAAAGGGACTCTTTGCCTTCTTCGCCTTTCCAGTACGGAGTAGAAAGCACAAGGCTCTTGGCCTTCTCCCCGTCAATTGTGACGAACAGAGACTTGATGTGAAAAAGCACCCTCTTTGAGGTCAGCGGGTCAAGGAACAACTGTACCGCCTTTTCGGCAAGAGCCGGAGACTGATTGTAACTTGCGAATTTGGCTCCTAGCCTTTGGAGAAGCTCGTAATCATCGTCAAGTGCCAGAAGGATCGCCTTGTCGAAGCAGTCTGGAGCAATCTCAGCGTTGCCGTCGAATGCCGCCAGCCTTACAATCCCGGAGGATGAATTGCTTTGAATATTAATCAGTTCCTCTGGCGTGATCGAACCACGTCTTACCAATTTCCTTATTGCAAGAGCCTTGACATCAGGATGGACTTCCTTCGATGCGATGGTCTTTCTCCAAAATTTGTCGGAATATTCTCCACGTCCCGCAGCGGCATCCCATGAGCTCAAGGAAGAATAGTGGAAAGTAGGGTCTCCGAATATGTGGGTTTCCAGATTCCAGATGTTCTTGTAGATGTTTCCAGCACAGACTCCTTCGCTGAAAAGTCCGACCATCTCATCGCACCAGACATCCTGAAGCGAATTTACGGAATGAGCGAGTGCGGCAAGTGTGGAGTTCTTGTCAGAGAACAGGTAATGCGACACGATGTAGTCATCCTCGATGAAGGCTCCGTTGAAACATGCGTCAAAGATGATGAATTTGGCCGCGATGCTTTGGGCGTCAACGTCTTTCGGGTAGATGTCCAAGGAGCGGCTGTAGAGACTGTCTTGAGCGATGAATTTCGGATCGGATGCTTCTTCCAACCATTGGGCGGGAATGCCGTAACGTTTGATGTAATCGGCTTTGAGTTTCTCTGGATTGCGAGAGGAACGCATCTTTACACGGAAATAGTTTTGAGCGAGGGAAAGCCAACCCTCAGGAGAGGAAACGTAAGGGGATCCGTTGAGCAACTGCATGTCGTTGTAGCCATGATGATGGAGTATGGCGAGATCCACGCTTGGCTCGGAAAGGCCAGCGAGAAGTCTGTCCTTGACTGATTCATCAAAATCATGATTGATAAAATCCACCTTCCCGCCATTACTTTCAATAGTAGGGAACTGCTCGTGAAGAGCCTTGTACTCAGCCATCCTGGCCACCATTGATTCAGAATTGTAACCGTGCCCAGCGAAGAATAGGACATGATTGATGACTGCGGCATCTTTCTTGGCTTTTACAGCCTTCTTCAAGAAAGCGTCAATGAGCTCATATTTATGGACCTTGTCAGCGGGCTTGATTCTGGATGTGTAGATGGCGGAACGGAGCCTCTGCGGTGAATCCTCGCTCAAGGAATAGTAGAAGAGTTCGGGCTTGTCAGCGTCTCTCTTTAGAAAGCGGAACTCCAAGTTGAAATCGTCATAGAATCGATCCGATGGCACACTGGAACTCTTCCAGTCGCGTTGTTGATTCATCTTGAACGCTGAGCTCAGGTGCTGCGCATCCCTTATCATAGGAACGGGAATATCTCCCACAAGCACCGCCCCTTCCAAAGACTCGTTTTCGTAGAGGTTCTTCAATGCCGCTCGCAGAGAGTCTGGAACGCCCCATCTGTCTATGAGCAGGATGCCTCGTTTGCCGTCAAGCTGCATGCTTGAGAGGTACTCCTCAATGGCGGTGGAGGCGTGAGAGTAAGTGAGAGAATCTGTGACCACAGCGACCGATGTACGGGCGGATGGCCTTGCGGAGGAAATAATGCTGCAAAACATCGCAGCCAGCACGAATATCGTGCGATGTCTGAAAATACTACTAACCATGACCGCAAACTTACATAAAAATCTGCGATTTTTACAGTGATCTATTCAGAAATAACTATTTAACGTGAGTTCGATGAAATTTAATTGATTGAATATTAGGAAAATAGCGAAAGTTTTTGTAAATTTGGAATAACAA